>JBDTLN010000025.1:0-11218 GCA_039934795.1 Bauldia sp.
GAAGTCCGGCGGGCCGATCACCGGCGACATGAATGGCCCGGAGGTCTACGCCGTCGTCGATGTCATGGGCGAGGAGCGCGGCCTCGACGCTGTCATAGAGATTACCTCCGCCATGTACGAACCGGGCCTCGTCGAGCGGCATTCCGGCTTCGATCTTTCCTGGTTCGCCGTCGGCGCACCGAAACCCGCCGCCCGCAAACACGTGCCGCTGGCCGCCGCGCTTCTTCGCCATGCCGGCACTGTCGAGGAGGTCGACGACATCCGCTCGGCGAAGTGGATGACGCTCGTCGCCGACGCCGGCGAACTCGTGCCCTCGGCGATTCTCGACCTGTCGATCGTCGATTGCGCGCTGATCAACAGCATGCGGCCGATCATGATCCGCGCCGGCGACGAAGCCATCCGCTTCGCCAAGGAGGAGGGCCTGACGATCCGCCCCATCTTCGGCATGGAGGGAGCCGCCGCCGCCAATCCAGATACCTTCATGCAGACCATCCTCGACGAGCTGGTGGCGCACTACGTCAAGCCGCACTCCCGCTCGACCTTCCTCCAGGACTGGATCAAAGGCCGCCACTGCGAGGTGGAGGAAATCAACGGTTCGGTCGTCGAAGGCCTCTCGCGGCATGGCGTGGCCGCCCCCGTCAACCGGACGCTTGTGGAGTTCGCCCGCGACATCGAGCGCGGGCTTCGCCAGCGCGGCCGGCACAATGTCGAGCCGCTGCTTGCCCGCATCGAGGAACTCGATGCCGAGGCGCCTCCGGCCATAGCCACAGCTTGAGTGCGGCTCCAATTTCGTCGCGGTGTGTCATCAAACCTTAACCGGGACGCCTGAAAACGAACACAGATACTAGCGCCGCGCGCTGCCGCCTGCTGCAATTCCTGGTGGTCGGGCCAATTGGCGCAGAAGGCTCGGCACTTCCTGCAAGGCCAGTGGGTCGGGATGGGGAGCTGAGGGAAGCAAGATATTGCGATTGCGAGGTTACTTGCCTGCCAGACACTCCCAGCCGTGATTTGACCGCGGCATGGTCGGCTAGTACAAACAAAACGCAAGCGGGGGTGGCGGCTCAAGCGCTCGGGCCGAGAGATTCAAACACTTATGAGTGGAAGTATATGCTCGACGGGATCAAAGAACCTCGCGACTTGCGCCAGCTTCGTCCAGGCGACCTTAATAAGGTTGCGGATGAACTGCGCGCCGAAACGATCAGCGCAGTATCGGTAACTGGTGGTCACCTTGGTGCCGGCCTCGGTGTTGTTGAGCTGACCGTCGCGCTGCACTATGTTTTCGATACGCCGCGTGACAAGCTGATCTGGGACGTCGGTCACCAGGCATATCCTCACAAGATTCTCACCGGCCGCCGCGATCGCATCCGCACCCTGCGCCAGGGCGGCGGGCTCTCCGGCTTCACCAAGCGCGCCGAGAGCGAATACGACCCCTTCGGGGCCGCGCATTCGTCGACCTCGATTTCCGCTGCGCTCGGCATGGCGGTGGCGCGCGACCTGCGGGGCGACAACAACAATGTCGTTGCCGTGATCGGCGACGGCGCCATGTCCGCCGGGATGGCCTATGAGGCCATGAACAATGCCGGCGCGATGAATTCGCGGCTGATTGTCGTCCTCAACGACAATGACATGTCGATTGCGCCGCCGGTCGGCGCGATGTCCGCCTACCTGGCCCGCCTCATATCAGGCCGCGCCTACCTCTCGCTTCGCGAGATCGGCAAGCAACTGGCGAAGAAGTTCCCGAATGTTGTGGAACAACATGCGGCACGCGCCGAAGAATACGCCCGCGGCTTCTTCTCCGGCGGAACGCTCTTTGAGGAACTCGGCTTCTACTATGTCGGGCCGATCGACGGTCACCGTCTCGACCACCTCTTGCCGGTTCTGCAGAACGTCCGCGACGCCAAGGAAGGGCCTATCCTCGTTCACGTGGTGACGAAAAAGGGCAAGGGTTACCCCCCCGCCGAAGCTTCCAGCGACAAGTATCATGGTGTCGTCAAGTTCGACATCGCCACCGGCGCGCAGGCCAAGGCCAAGGCCAATGCGCCTTCCTACACCAAGGTGTTCGGCGAGAGCCTCGCCAAGGAGGCGGCCAAGGACGACCGGATCGTGGCGATTACCGCCGCAATGCCCTCGGGGACGGGCGTCGATATCTTTTCCAAGGCATTTCCGAAGCGCACCTTCGATGTCGGCATTGCCGAGCAGCATGCCGTGACCTTCGCGGCAGGGCTTGCCGCCGAGGGCTTCAAGCCATTCTGCGCGATCTACTCGACTTTCCTGCAGCGCGCCTACGACCAGATCGTCCACGACGTGGCGATTCAGCGCCTGCCGGTCCGGTTCGCCCTGGATCGCGCCGGGCTAGTTGGCGCCGACGGTCCGACGCACGCCGGGTCGTTCGACGTCGCCTATCTTGGCTGCCTGCCCGGATTCGTCATCATGGCCGCCGCGGACGAGGCCGACCTTGTGCATATGGTCGCGACCCAGGTGGCGATCAACGACCGGCCGAGCGCGCTCCGCTATCCGCGCGGTGACGGCGTCGGCGTTGACATGCCCGAAGTCGGCATACCCCTCGAGATCGGCAAGGGCCGGATCGTCAAGGAAGGCGGCAAGGTCGCTCTGCTTTCGCTCGGTACCCGCCTCGCCGAATGCCTCAAGGCGGCGGAGGAGCTTGCATCGCTGGGCCTACCGACGACGGTCGCGGACGCGCGCTTTGCCAAGCCGCTCGACCGGGCCCTAATCCGCACCCTGGCGCGCGAGCACGAAGTTTTGATTACCATCGAGGAGGGCTCGATCGGCGGGTTCGGCTCATTTGTGCTCCACGCCATGGCCGAAGACGGGCTCCTCGAGAACGGGCTGAAGGTGCGTTCGATGGTTCTGCCGGACGTGTTCGTCGACCACGACGCGCCGGCGGCGATGTACTCCGGAGCCGGGCTCAATTCGGCCGGAATCGTCGCCAAGGTCTTCGAAGCGCTCGGCACGACGATGCGTGCGGAAACCGTCAGGCTGGTTTGAGCCATGGATATCGACCGCAGCGACTTGGGCAGTTCCATGGGGCAACGTCCCCCGATTCGGGTTCTCCTTGCGCAGCCGCGCGGCTTCTGCGCCGGCGTGGTGCGGGCAATCGAGATCGTGGAACGAGCGCTGCAGAAATACGGCGCTCCGGTCTATGTCCGGCATGAGATCGTTCACAACAAGCATGTCGTCGAGAGTCTGAAGGCGAAGGGCGCGCGCTTCGTCGAGACGCTCTCCGAAATCCCCGACGACGCGGTCACCGTGTTCAGCGCCCACGGCGTCGCCAAGCGTGTCGAGGCGGAGGCTGCTTCGCGGGCGTTGCCGGTCCTCGACGCGACCTGCCCGCTAGTCACCAAGGTGCACAACCAGGGCAAGCGCTACGTTGCCCAGGGCCGCACGCTCATTCTGATCGGCCACGCCGGGCACCCGGAGGTGGAGGGCACCATGGGCCAGATCTCGGCCCCGGTCGTTCTGGTCCAGACGGTCAAGGATGTCGACACGCTGGAGATCCCGACGGAAGCGCCCGTCGCCTACGTGACGCAGACGACGCTCAGCGTCGACGATACCAAGGACATCATCGCCGCCCTGCAGCGCCGCTTCAGCGATTTGGTAGGACCGGATACCAAGGACATCTGCTACGCCACGCAGAACCGGCAGACCGCGGTGCGCGAGCTCAGCGGCCTCGTTGACCTGATCCTTGTCGTCGGCGCGACCAATAGTTCCAACTCCAACCGCTTGCGCGAGATCGGGTCCGAGGCGGGCGTGCCGAGCTACCTCATCGCCGACGGCAGCGAATTGCAGCCCGAGTGGTTGCAAGGCGTGCGCGTCGTCGGCATAACGGCAGGTGCCTCGGCGCCCGAAGTGCTGGTCGAAGACGTGATTTCGGCGTTAGGGCGCCTTTCGCCGATCGAGGTTTCCACTTTGCCCGGACGCCAGGAAGCGATTCAGTTCCGGCTGCCGGCAGAACTGGTTTCGGCCTGACGCCTGCCTATATCGGGCAGTCGGGCACATAAAGGGAAATTAGACCCATGGCGGTTCCGTTCCTCAGGGAAATGCGCATCGGCGCATATCTTCTCAAGCAGAAGATCATGCGTCGTGAGCGCTATCCGCTGGTCCTCATGCTGGAGCCGTTGTTCCGGTGCAACCTCGCCTGCATCGGCTGCGGCAAGATCGACTATCCCGACGAGATCCTGAACCAGCGCCTGTCCGTGCAGCAGTGCCTCGACGCCGTCGACGAATGCGGCGCGCCGATGGTGGCGATTCCTGGGGGCGAGCCGCTCATTCATCGCGAGATCGCCGAAATCGTCGCCGGCATCGTGGCGCGCAAGAAGTTCGTTTCTCTCTGCACGAACGCGATTCTTCTCGAAAAGAAGCTGCACCTGTTCACCCCGTCGCCGTACCTTTTCTTCTCCGTCCATCTCGACGGCCTGAAGGATCATCACGACAAGTCGGTGTCGCAGAAGGGTGTTTTCGACAAGGCGGTTTCGGCGATCAAGGCAGCTCAGGACAAGGGCTTCTCGGTCAACGTCAACGCCACCATCTTCGACGGCCACGCCGCGGAAGACATCGCCGCCTTCCTCGATCTCGCCAAGGAAATGGGCGTCGGCGTCTCGATTTCGCCCGGCTATGCCTATGAGCGCGCCCCTGACCAGGATCACTTCCTCAACCGGCGCAAGACCAAGGAACTGTTCCGCAAGGTCTTCGAACTCGGCAAGGGCAAGGGCTGGAAGCTGATGCATTCCAGCCTCTTCCTCGATTTCCTCGCCGGCAACCGCGAGTATCACTGCAAGCCCTGGGGCATGCCGACCCGGAACGTCTTCGGCTGGCAGAAGCCGTGTTATCTCCTTGGCGAGGGCTATGTCCCGACCTTCAACGAACTGATGGAGACGACGGACTGGGATAGTTACGGCACCGGCCGCTACGAGAAATGCGCCAACTGCATGGCCCATTGCGGCTACGAGCCAACGGCGGCCGACGCTTCTATCCGCAATCCGCTCAGCGCCATTTGGACCAGCCTGCGCGGCATCCGCACCAAGGGCCCGATGGCGCCGGAGATCGCCATGGACAAGCAACGCCCGGCCCAGTTCGTATTCTCGCGTCACGTGCAGACGATGCTCGATGAGATCCACGCGACGATGCCGGCCGGCGCCAAGCCAGCGGCCAAGCGGGTTCAGCCAAAACATCCGACAGCCGCCGAATAGGGACGACTTGACTTAGTTCGAGGCCCGGGACTGGCGCCGCTCGGGGGGCTGGCGCAATTGCCGCCGATGGCTCAGGACGCCCGGAACCCCCAGCCATGCTCACGTCCGCCGTCGTTCGCATCATCGATGTCTGCACGCGACATCCGTGGTGGGTTGCCCTCATCGGGCTGCTGTTGACGATCGGCTGCGTTGCCTACACGACGACGCACTTCGCCATCAACTCCAACATCAGCATGCTGTTGTCCGACAAACTCGAATGGCGGCAGCGCGAACTTGACCTGGAAAAGGCCTTCGGGCGCTTCCAGCGGATCATCGTTGTCGTCGACGCGCCGACCCCGGAACTTGCCGGACAGGCCACAACGGCGCTGGCCGAGGCTCTGGCCAAGAACAAGGATCAGTTCAAGGCCGTCAGCCAGCCGGCAGGCGGCGATTTCTTTGCGCGTCATGGCCTCCTCTTCCTGCCGACGGAGGAACTGCGGACCAACCTGTCGCAACTGAAGCAGGGCGAGCCGCTGATCTCGGACCTTGCCGCCGACCCCAGCTTGCGTGGCATGGTCAACGCGCTTCAGGACGCGCTGCTTGGCCTGCGAAGTGGAGCCCTCAA
Organism: Bauldia sp.; assembly: GCA_039934795.1. GTDB lineage: Bacteria > Pseudomonadota > Alphaproteobacteria > Rhizobiales > Kaistiaceae > CAMCWB01. Next base: position 5,812 of record JBDTLN010000025.1, read on the forward strand.
GCTCGACGATTTCAGCCGCACGTTCTCCATGGCGTCGGGCACGCTGTAAAATGTGCTCGCCGGCCGGCCGGCGAGCTTCTCCTGGCGCGTTCTGTCGCAGAACCGGGCGCCGCAGCCAAACGAACTCCGTGGTTTCATCGAGGTGCGACCGGTTCTCGACTACGGCGCGGTCGAACCGGGTCACGCGGCGACGGCGGCGATCCGCCAGGCGGCGGCCGAAATACTCCCGCAATATCAGGCGAGCCTTCGCCTTACCGGCCCTGTCGCCGTCGCCGACGAGGAGTTCGCCACCATCAAGGACGGCGCGCTGGTCAACGGGCTGATCACTGTTGCGATCGTGCTCCTCATCCTGTGGCTGGCTCTCCATTCGTGGCGGCTGATCCTGGCGGTGTTCGTCAACCTCTTTGTCGGGCTATCGTTGACCGCGGCGCTCGGGCTCCTGATGGTCGGCACGCTGAACCTAATCTCGGTTTACTTTGCCGTGTTGTTCGTCGGCATCGGTGTCGATTTCGGCATCCAGTACAGCGTCCGCTATCGGGCCGAGCGGCACGCGTTCGACAACCTTCGCGAGGCGGTGCTGCGGGCCGGGAAACATGTCGGCGCGCCGCTGACCCTTGCCGCGGCGGCCACCGCCGCCGGGTTCCTGTCCTTCCTGCCCACCGACTACCGGGGCGTTTCGGAGTTGGGCCTCATTGCCGGCTTCGGCATGTTGATCGCATACGCCACCAGCATCACCGTGCTTCCCGCCTTCATTCGCCTGATCAACCCGCCGGGCGAGCCGGAGCCGCTGGGCTTCACGTGGCTTGCGCCCCTCGACAACTTCATGGAGCGGCGGCGCATCCCGATCATCGTCGGCACCGCGATCGTCGTCCTCGGCGGGCTGCCGCTTCTCTATTGGCTGCACTTCGACTTCAATCCGATCAACCTCCGCAACCCGAAGTCGGAGTCGATCGCCACCTATTTCGACCTTGCCAAGGACCCCAATTCCGCCACCGACGCCGTCGAAGTGCTGGCGCCATCCGTTGCCGATGGAAGGGCCATTGCAAAGCGCGTGGCGTCTGTCCCCGACGTCGGCCGAGTTGTCACCCTTGCGAGTTTCATACCCGAGGGTCAGGAAGAGAAGCTGCCGATTGTCGCCGACGCTGCGAAGACCTTCGCGGCGACCTTCGATCCGAAAAACGCCCTCGACCCGCCTTCGGATCAGGAGAATGTCGACGCGCTCAAGGAAGGCGCCGCCGACCTTACTGCGGCTGCAGGCAGCACGACCGGGACCGGCGCAGACGGCGCCAAGCGGCTGGCCGCAAACCTCACCGCCCTGGCGCAGGCCCCAAAGGAGATTCGCGACAAGGCCGAGGCCGCGTTCATCCCGCCCCTGAAAGTCACCCTCGGCGCTCTGCAGGCATCGCTCCAGCCCATGCCGGTAACGCAGGAGTCTTTGCCGCCCGACATTGTTGGCGACTGGCTGACGCCCGATGGGCGGGCTCGCGTCGAGATCGCGCCAAAGGCTCGGACCGCCGACAACGAGGCGATGCGTCAATTCGCGCGTTCCGTGCTGGCGGTCGAGCCGAACGCGGCGGAGGGACCGATATCGATCCTCGAAGCCGGGCGTACCATCGTGCGGGCATTCATCGAGGCCGGCTTCTGGGCACTGATTTCGATCAGCATCATCCTCTGGATCGTCCTGCGACGGATCGGCGACGTGCTGCTGACTATCATTCCGCTGGTACTGGCCGGTGTTGTGACGCTCGAGTTGACGGTTCTGATCGACCTGCCTCTCAATTTCGCCAACATCATTGCGTTACCACTGCTGCTGGGCGTCGGCGTCGCGTTCAAGATCTACTACATCATGGCCTGGCGCGAAGGACAGACGAACTTGCTGCAGACCAGTCTTACCCGCGCCGTGTTCTACAGCGCGCTCACCACTGCCACTGCCTTTGGCAGCCTTCTGTTTTCGAGCCATCCCGGCACGTCGAGCATGGGCAAGCTCCTGGCTCTGTCGCTGATCTGCACCCTGTTTGCAGCGGTGCTGTTCCAGCCGTTGTTGATGGGCAAGCCGCGAGATCCGCAGCCCACCGCGAAACACTGACCAACCCGTTCCCTGCGGTCGATGCGACCGCGTAGCCCTCGGAGACCACAACTGATGATCAGGAAAGTATTGCTCCTCGCCGTCCTCGCCGCCTTTGCTACGCCTTCGCTGGCGGCACAAACCATGCAGCCCTCGATGCAGCAGGGGACGCCGAAGGAGCGTGCGGCTTGTCGCTCGGACGTCAAGAAATATTGCTCGTATATCAAGCCGGGCGCGGACTCATTTGCGTATCTTCACTGCCTGCAGGCGAACCGGATGAAGCTGAAACCCGCTTGCCGCGGCGTGCTGGAAAGTCACGGCCAATAGTCGCCGAAGGCCTGAACCGGGTGACGATGGAAGATCGCGATGACATATTGCCGCCGGTCTTCTTGAGGATCTGAAATCACCAGCGGGGCTTATGGAGATGGTTATGCGCCTCGGAGCGTCGATGGCATTTGCGGCAGGCATGCTCACGCTTTTGCTCGCCATGCCGGTTAAGGCCGCCGGCCCCACGGCGGTCGGCCTGTGGGAGCAGTCCGACGACAATGGCCGCGTCGGTGGCTGGTTCCTCATCTACGAGAACGGCAAGGTCTTCGAGGGGGCGCTTGCCAAGATGTTCCCGAAGCCCGGCGAGGATCCCAATCCGATCTGCAAGAAGTGCAAGGGCGATCAGAAGAACGCGCCTTCGCTCGGTCTTGTCATGATCAAGGGGATGCAGCGCGACGGTCTCAGCTACGAGAACGGCACGATCCTCGATCCCCGCGACGGCACCATTTATAAGGCAAGGATGGAAGTCAGCCCGGACGGGAATGAACTCACGGTGCGCGGCTATCTCGGCATTCCGCTGTTCGGCAAGAGCCAGATATGGAAGCGGATTCCCGATGAGAATCTGCTTCCCGAAGAGACTCCGGAGAATCTCCTGCCCTTCCTGCCGGCGCTCGCCAAGCAGGAATGACGCGCGTGTTGATCCAGCGAAGCTCAGGCGGCCAGGGACTCGCTGTCCGTATTGCGTTCATGCATCGAGTAGAATGACGCGTTCTGTTCGCCGCGCAGAGCCTCGCGCGTGAACTGGATCAGGTGGTAGCCGACAAACCCCATGCCCATGGCCGCGTCGATCTGGCCGCGTTTTGCGGCATAGCGGAACGTTTTCCAGAAGTGCTTGCGGTAGTCGGATTTGATGCCGAGATTGACGAACAGACGGTAAGCCAGAACGGCGCCCATGCGCAGATTGGCGAGGCTCAGCTTGCCTCGCGCCGAGGGAATCAGCCGGTTGACGTAGGTTGAGTCGACCTGACGCCGGAACCGCTCGAACAGCCGTTCCGGGTCGTAGGCGTGGGCTATGCAGCGCCGCCATGAATCGACCACGTCGTCATAGGGGCGCAGGAACCGGACATTCGACTCCAGGGCGGGATCGTCAACGATCCGGCCGGCGATCGCCAACCGGTCCCACAACGGCGTTTTCGGCAGCGCCTGAAGAAGGTTGATCGTCAGCACCGGAATGTTGGATTGCTCGATGAATTCGATCAGCCGGTCCGCCGTCGCCTCCGTATCGGTGTCGAGACCGAGGATGATGCCGGAGGTGACCTCGAGGCCGTAACTGTTTAGCGTCTCGATCGACTCAAGGATCGGCAGCTTGGCGTTGTGCTCCTTCCGCATACTCTTCAGGGCATCGACGTCGGGCGTCTCGATGCCGACGAAAATGTTAACGAACGCGGCCTCGCGCATGAGCTCCAGGATGTCCGTTTGCTTGGCGATATTCAGCGTCGCCTCGCAGGCAAAGCTCAGCGGAAAACCGCGCTTCTTCTGCCATTCGACAATATGCGGCAGGAGTTCCTTGGCCGCTTTGCGGTTGCCGATGAAGTTGTCGTCGACGAAATAGACGGTCTGCGGCTTGGTCGGCTGCGCCAGCATCGCGTCGAGCTCGGCGAGAAGCTGCTCCGGCGTCTTCAGGCGCGGCTGCCGCCCGTACAGCGCCGGGATATCGCAGAACTCGCAACGATACGGGCAGCCGCTCGAGAATTGTATGCTGCCGATGAGATACTGTCCGAGCGGGACGACGTCATAGGCAGGCGTCGGAAAGTCCGACAGCGGCAGGCGCTCGACTGTCTCGAAGCGGATCTGAGCCGGCGGCGGCGCAGGGTCGCGATCGAGCCGCGCGATCATGGCGTCGGTGGCGTCGCCCATTTCGCCGATGTGAAGATAGTCGATGTCCGGGTACATCTCCGGCGCACCGGAGACCGAAGGGCCGCCGAGCACGACCGCCTTGCCGACGGCCTTGGCGCGCTTGTTGATGTCGCGAATTTGCGGCGCCTGAACGTGCATGCCGCTCACCATGACAACGTCTGCCCAAACGAAATCCTCAGGCTTCGCCGGCCCGATGTTTTCATCGACGAAACGCACTTCCCATGCCGCCGGCAAATAGCTGGCGAGCACCAGCAAGCCCTGCGGAGGCATGAAAGCGCGGACGTTGTAGAGAAGCTTGAAGGCGTGAGCGAAGGTGCCGAACGCCGGCGTGTATCGCGGGAACACGCAAAGCACTTTGCGCGCGTTCTGAACTTGCACCGGACTGCGCAAAGGAGCCTCCCGTTTTGCGCCCCCGCAAACGAAAATACTATATGGCACACAAAGGGTTGAAAAGAAGGTTTGAGCGCGGGGTGGGGTGAAAAAGGCCTCACATGCCCCAAGGAACGGCGGTCTGGGCGGTAAGGTTCCGGTACCGGGCGAGGGCCCAGAGCGGAAAGAATTTTGGATAGCCGTGATAGCGGAGATAGAAGACGCGCGGAAAGCCCGTCGCGGTGTAGCGCTCCTCAGCCCAAAAGCCGTCGGCCCCCTGGGAGCTGAGGAGGAATTCGATTCCGCGCGTGACGGCGGTTGCATCGACGGCGCCAGCGGCCATCAGGGCAAGCAGCGCCCAGGCGGTCTGTGACGCGGTGCTGGGAGACGGCTCGTAGCCGCGATAGTCGAGTTTGTAGCTGGCGCCGTCTTCACCCCAGCCGCCATCCGCATTCTGGATCGAGAGCAGCCACTGCGCAGCCTTTCGCTTCGCCTCGGTCGCTCCGTCGGGCGCGGCGACCGCGAGCGCGCACAGAACGGACCATGTGCCGTAGATGTAGTTCATGCCCCAGCGGCCGTACCAGCTCCCGTCGGGAAGCTGCAGCTTCTCAAGATAGGCCAGCCCGCGCTGCATCGCCGGACTGGTCTCGGCACGCTCGCCGAGTTGGGCGAGCATCGACACGCAGCGGCCGGCGACGTCCTCGGTGGGCGGATCGAGCAGCGCGCCATGATCAGAAAACGGGATGTTGTTGAGATAGAGGTGGTTGTTGTCGGCGTCGAAGGCGCCCC
>JBDTLN010000026.1:0-11135 GCA_039934795.1 Bauldia sp.
CGTTTGCCTGCGGCTATGAGTTCCGACGCGCTGACGACAGTCTGAAGACCCGCCGGTGGATTGCGGCTGTGTTCTTCACGCACGGCTTGGTGGTTGTCGGACGGGCGTTCTTCTGGTTGTCGGACATGGCTCCTGTCAGCATGTTCGAGACGAACTTCATTCAGGGAGTACTGATGGTCGAGCCCATCCTGGCGGTGGTTGGGCTGTCACTCCTGTTCCTCGGCGTGGCGCGCGACCGGGCCGAGGGTGAGCTGCGGCGCTCGGCCGAGACGGACCACCTGACGGGGGCCTTGACCCGCCGCGCGCTTTACTCCGGCACCGAAGGCTTGATCGCGCGGGCCAAGCGCGAAAATCGGCCGGTTGTTCTCCTGCTGTTTGACCTCGACCACTTCAAATCGATCAACGACCGTTTCGGCCATGCCGTCGGAGACCGGACGCTGTCCGCCTTCGCCGCCGTCGCCCGCAAAACCATCCGCCAGGACGATCTCTTCGGCCGTATCGGTGGAGAAGAGTTCGCCGCGCTCCTCGGCGGAATCGATCCGGCAACGGCGCGGCTGATCGCCGATCGCATCCGGTCGGACTTCGCCCGCGACTCTGTCACCCACAATGGTGTTCGTGTCGCGGCGACAGTCAGCGTCGGAGTGGCGTCCGCCGACAGCGCGACGGCCGACCTCGACGAGATGCTGGGACGTGCCGACCTCGCCCTCTACGAGGCCAAGCGCAACGGCCGCGACCGGGTGAACAGCGCTTTCGCGTTCGCCGGATAGGGCCGCGTTCGCGGCGCCGTTCCCTTCGACGCAAATTCAGGGCAATGATCGCCTAACAAGCTCCGCGAGGGCAGGGTGGCCGTCCTTTCAACGCAAATCGACCGCGCCTCCAGCGCCTATGCGGCCAACAGTTCTGCCATGCGCGCGCTCAACACAGAGCTTGGCCGACGCCGGGCGGAAGCCGCAGAAGGCGGGCCGATGAGGGCGCGCGAGCGTCATGTCGCCCGTGGCAAACTGCTGCCCCGCGACCGGGTTCTGCGCCTCCTCGATCCGGGCGCGCCGTTCCTTGAGCTGTCGCCGCTGGCTGCAAACGGTCTCTATGACGCGGCCATTCATGGCGCCGGCATCGTCACGGGCATCGGCCGGGTCGCCGGGCGGGACTGCATGATCCTGTGCAACGACGCCACCATTAAGGGCGGTACGTACTATCCAATGACCGTCAAGAAGCATCTCCGCGCCCAGGAGATTGCCGCGGTAAACCGGCTGCCGTGCCTCTACCTCGTTGATTCCGGCGGCGCTAACCTCCCACACCAGGCCGAGGTCTTCCCCGACCGCGATCATTTCGGCCGCATCTTCTACAATCAGGCTCGGCTATCGGCGGCCGGCATCCCCCAGATCGCCGTGGTCATGGGCTCCTGCACGGCCGGTGGCGCCTATGTACCGGCGATGTCGGACGAGGTGGTGATGGTCAAGGGCGCGACTATCTTCCTCGGCGGTCCGCCGCTGGTAAAGGCCGCCACGGGTGCCATCGTCTCGGCGGAGGAGCTCGGCGGGGCCGACCTTCACACGCGCCTTTCCGGCGTTGCCGATCACTACGTGGAAAGTGATAAGGAGGCGCTTGCTCTCGCACGCCGCATCATCGGCAATCTCGGGCCGGCGCAAAAAGCCCTGGTCGAACGTCGCGACCCGGCGTCGCCGGTCCTCGACCCGGCCGACATCGACGGTATCCTGCCGGCGGATCCGCGCTGGCAGTACGACGTGCGCGAGATTGTCGGTCGTCTTGTTGACGGTTCGGAGTTCGATGAGTTCAAGGCGCGCTACGGGTCGACCCTCGTCACTGGCTTCGCCCGGCTCGACGGCTGGCCGATCGGGGTCATCGCCAATAACGGCATCCTTTTTTCCGAGTCTGCGCTGAAGGGCGCTCATTTCATCGAACTTTGCTGCCAGCGCCGAATCCCGCTGCTTTTTCTGCAAAATATCGTCGGCTTCATGATTGGCCGCGACTACGAGGCGCGCGGCATCGCCAAGGATGGCGCCAAGCTGGTCATGGCCGTGGCCAATGCCGAGGTTCCGAAGATTACGCTCATCGTCGGTGGTTCGTTCGGCGCCGGCAACTACGGCATGGCTGGCCGAGCCTTCGGTCCGAGGTTCCTGTTTACCTGGCCGAATGCCCGCATTTCGGTGATGGGGGGCCCGCAAGCAGCCGCCGTCCTGGCGCAGGTGAAGCGCGATACCATCGAGAGCGAAGGCGGGCAATGGAGTGTCGAGGAAGAGGCGGCGTTCAGGGGACAGATCCGCTCGACCTACGAGGACGAGGGCAATCCTTACTACGCCACGGCGCGGCTGTGGGACGACGGGATCATCACGCCTGCCGAGACACGCAAGGTGCTGGCACAGGCGCTTGCAGCAACACTCCATGCTCCGATACCGGAAACGCGGTTCGGCGTGTGGCGAATGTAGTTGGCCGCAGCCTGCTCGCCATGCTCGTTAGCCATTCCACCGACTCCCGGATTGGGCGGGGGTTCCGAGGCTCGGCATGTTTGATATGTTCGCGCGCAAAGCGCTACAGGCGAGGTTAAAATGATTGCTGAAAACACGAGCGTTTGGGTGCGTGCCGGCGTCGTTTACGCGGCCGTCATCCTGGGGCTGGCAGGACTTCCCGCCTTGGCAGATCCGATGCCCGGGCCGTTCTACGAGGCAAGCCCAGCCGAGCTCAAGGGCCCGCCGGGCTCGATCATCCGGGTTGAGGCCCTGCCGGACTCGCCTGTCTGGTACACGAAGAACTACAAGATTCTCTACCGCTCGACGGGCCTCGACGGCCAGCCGATCGCTGTCTCGGGTCTGATGGTGGTGCCTACGGCAGCGGTGCCGTCAGGTGGCCATCCGGTGCTAGCGTGGGCGCATCCCACGACGGGCGTGGCTGACAAATGCGCGCCGTCGCTTCACGAACTGGAGGCCGTCGAGAAGATCCCGGGCCTTGCCGAGGCGGTCAAGGACGGCTTCGTCGTGGTGGCGACGGACTACCCCGGTCTCGGCACTGCGGGGGAGCATCCCTACCTCATCGGTGTGAGCGAGGCGCGGGCCGTGCTCGACTCCGTGCGTGCCGCGCGCGAGCTAGGAAAGGGCAGCGCCAGTTTCGCCGTGTGGGGCCATTCGCAGGGCGGCCATGCGTCCCTATGGACGGGCCAGATCGCCGCCGAATACGCGCCGGAGCTGAAACTCGTCGGCGTTGCGGCAGCAGCCCCGGCGACAGAACTGGGCGCCCTGTTCGACGACGACCTGTCCAGTATCGCCGGTGAAGGCCTGACGGCATTGACGCTCTGGTCGTGGTCGCAACTCTACGGGTATCCGCTGAGCCAGGTCGTGCTTCCGGCGGCGGAAGATGCTGTCGCGACGATCGGTCACGAATGCCTTTACGGCATCTCCGACCTCATCGAGGACAAGGGTGCGATCGACAAGATTCAGGTCAGGGGATTCCTCAAGGCCGATCCGGTCAAGACGCCACCGTGGGCTGCGACCATCGCAGCCAATACGCCGGGCGGCAGCCCCCCCGGTGCTCCCGTGTTCATCGCGCAAGGCAGTGCAGACACGGTTGTCGACCCCCCTGTAACAACCGCGTTCGCCAGCAAGCTTTGCCGGGACGGGGCAACGGTGCGTTTCTTCGAGGTGCCGGATGCCAACCACACGATGATTGCAAAGGCCAGCGCCTCTGCCGCGGTGGAGTGGATCGCCGACCGCTTCGCCGGCAAACCGGCGCCGACCAACTGCACCAAAAAATGAGGGCAACGGCTGGGCGGGCCGCCCGTGCTCAGTTGCCGATCAACTTGTTAAACTGATCGCGCGCGAACGCGACCTGTTCGCGGGTAACGCGGCCGAGGACGTCCCAATTGACTATCTCGACGTCCCCAGCCGCCAGCTGACCGTTCCCGCCGGAATCTGGTTCTCCCGCTTTGGCCACGCTCGAGTCGTGAAGGTAGAAGGCACCGAGCGTGAGTGCGATGCCGATGACAAGGCCGAAAATGAAACGCATGGGTAGCGGTCTCCCCGGAGAGGCAAGAAAGGCCGGCGACGAATATTGATGCCAGATCGGTGCGCGAGGGAAGCAAAATCGCGGGTCTATTATTCAACGCGCGGAAGCTTTTTCGGTTCGTTGCCTGCCCGCCAGGGTCTGCTGCCGAGACCGGTGTCGCTCACGTACAGGTCGTTGCGACACTCCACACGTGTCTCGATCGAGAAGAGGAGCCGCATCAGAAGAAGGGCGACGACGATGCCCACTGCCATGGCGAGATAGGCCGGCAGGGCGTGAGGTGAGATCGTCGGGATGCCGTAGAGCACAAGGGCGTCGTTGCCGCCCGGCGTCAGCGCCACGCCGAAACCCATCAGAATTCCGCCCACTACATTGCGAGCCCACGCGCGCCGGGGTGCAAGATCGAGGCGGAAAGTGCCGCGCTGGAGCGTTGAGATCAGCATGCCGATCAGGACGGCAACCAGGATCGTCCAGCGCGCGATGTTAGGCCAGGGACGCGTTCCAAACGTTGCCTCGATGATCAGCTCGAAGGTTGACGAATAGCCGGACGGGCCGGAAAGCAAGAAGGTCAGCGCCCCCGCAAGACCGACGAGCATGGCGGCGGTCGACAACCGATAGCGCGGCGCGACGATGAGGCTGACCAGCCCTGTTTCTTTCGGGCGGGTTCGCCAAAGGCGGACAGCCTCGAACAGGGCGACGAGGATGACTATGCCCGCAACGATCGGTGCCCAGCCGGCGAGCGCTCCCATCATCGCGGGGACCTGCACCGGACGTTGGGTCAGGTCGCCGCCGAGGAACAGGACGAAGATGCCGACGCCGAGGCCAAAGGCGACGACCGTTACCAGCATCCGGCCTTCGCCATCAACGAGCCGGGCCATGGTGGAGTAGGCGCAGGCGCCGTTGATGCCCGCGCCCGCGCCGAAGATGAAGCCACCCGCCACGGCCCCGGCGGTCAGCGACCAACCCTTGATGCCTGCCGCCGAGTCCTGCACGAGAAAGAAAACCGGAACCGTGATCACCGTCACCCAGAAGATCGACTTCAAGATGCTGAAGAACATGTAGCCGGTGCCCGAGCCCATGACTTCGCCGACGGCGCGGACGGTGCAAACGCTTGCCCGATGAGCGGCAAAGCCGATCACCAGCGCGACAAGAAAGGCTACCGCGATGGCGAGCATGATGCGGCCTCAAGCGTTCGGCGGCGGCGCTGATGGATCGAATTGTACCACCGGCTCCTGAGTCGGCTAAGCGTATCCTCAAGCAGTGATTGCCGCTGGTGGATTGCCGCCCCGGCACTCCGCTGCGGGCCTAAAGCGATGGCGCACAATGTCCCGCGGCGCGCGATAAGGCGGTGCCGGCGCGGCTGTTCCTGATGCCTACCGAAACAAGCCTTGTGAGGGCCGTTCCTGCGGGCCTTGTCAAGCCGTGACACGCTTTGGCCAAAGTGTTAGAACGCGCCTCCGCTGAATTATTGCAGCGCAACAAAAACGGTCGGATCATGGCCCCTGAGATGCCGGGCGCTAAGCTCGCCACGGCAGCGGCCAACGGGAACGGCCACCACCACGCCCCGAAGACGAGTTTCTGGGCGCTGACCCTCGGTTCGGTCGGTGTCGTTTATGGCGACATCGGAACCAGCCCGCTCTACGCTTTCCGCGAGGCCATGCATGCCGCCCTCCGCCGTGACGGCATCGTGCTGGAATCGAGCGTCCTCGGCATCCTTTCGCTCATCCTCTGGTCGCTGATCCTCATCGTCACGATCAAATACGTCGTGATACTCACCCGCGCCGACAATCGCGGCGAGGGCGGCACGCTGGCCTTGATGGCGCTCGCCCAAAGGGCGCTTGGTGGCGGTCGCGGATGGATCGTTCTGCTCGGCATCATTGCGACGGCGCTGTTCTACGGCAATGCGGTGATCACGCCAGCGCTTTCCGTGCTCTCGGCCGTCGAAGGCTGGGAGGTCACCGACCCGTCGCTCGATCCCTTCGTCGTTCCGGCAACAATCATCATTCTGCTCGGCCTGTTTTTGGTCCAGTCGCGCGGCACTGCCAAGATGGGCCGGTTCTTTGGGCCTATCACCTGCGTCTGGTTCATCGCCATCGCCATCCTCGGCGTTATGCACATCGCAGACAATCCAAGCATCTTCGCCGCGCTTAATCCGGTCCACGGCATCGTCTTTCTCGGCAATCATGGCGTCATCGCTTTCGCTACCCTCGGCGCGGTATTTTTGGCGGTGACCGGCGCCGAGGCGCTTTATGCCGACCTCGGTCACTTCGGCCGCAGGCCGATCCAGGCCGCGTGGCTGGGTCTGGTGCTGCCTGCGCTCGTTCTCAACTATCTCGGCCAGGGCGCGCTGCTGCTCGCCAATCCTGCGGCCTTGGAAAATCCGTTCTTCCTCATGGCCCCGGACTGGCTGCAGTTGCCGATGGTAATCCTTGCCACCGCGGCGACGGTCATCGCTAGTCAGGCCGTCATCACGGGCGCCTATTCGCTGAGCCGCCAGGCCATCCAGCTCGGCCTTTTGCCGCGCCTTGAGATTCGTCACACCTCGGAATCCTTCGCGGGCCAGATTTACGTGCCGCGAGTCAACACTTTCCTCCTCGTCGGGGTCCTGCTCCTCGTCGGCCTGTTCCGCTCCTCGAGCGCGCTTGCCGGGGCGTACGGTATCGCCGTGACCGGGACGATGCTGGTCACGGCGGTGATGCTGTTCGTCGTGGTCTGGCGTGTCTGGAAGTGGAACTTGCTCGCGTCATTGGCGATCGTCGTGCCGTTTGTGATCATCGAGACCGCGTTCCTTGTTGCCAACCTCCTGAAGATCGTGGACGGCGGCTGGTTTCCGGTCCTCCTCGGCGTCTTTCTCATGATCATCATGCTGACCTGGCGACGGGGCAGCCGAATTCTGTTCGACAAAACGCGGCGGCTGGAAGTGCCGCTGGACGATCTTGTCACCCGTCTCGAGAAGAAGCCGCCTCACCGCGTGCCGGGCACGGCGATCTTCCTCACCGGCGATCCGACCAGCGCTCCAACGGCGCTCCTCCACAGCCTTAAGCACTTCAAGGTGCTGCACGAGAACAATGTCATCCTGACCATCGTGGCGGCCGACACCCCGCGGGTCGATCCCGCCGACCGGGTAACGATGGACTGGGTCTCCAAAACCTTCTCGCGCCTGACCATCCGCTACGGCTTCATGGAGAGCCCGAACCTGCCCAAGGCGCTCGCGGCCGCCCGCAAACTCGGCTGGACGTTCGATATCATGTCTACGTCGTTCTTCCTGTCACGGCGGTCAGTACGGGCATCGCGCACCTCGGGCATGCCGCTTTGGCAGGACAGGGTATTCATCGTGCTGGCGCGCAACGCGGACGATGCGTCCAGCTATTTCCAGATCCCGACCGACCGGGTCATCGAGATCGGCACTCAGGTCACGGTCTAAGCAGGATGTGGATAGCGACGTTGGGCATTTGACCCGCCCGCTATTCCCGTCGAGGCTCTGCCCATGGCCCTCCATCTCATCAAGCTCTGCGTCGGCTGCGATTCCATCGACGAACTCGGGGAATGGATCGAGTACCGGCTCGGCGAACAGCGCAGGGCGAAGCAACCGCCCGTACACGCACACGTTACGCGGATGACCCCGAAGCGAGCTCCTCGACGGCGGTTCGCTCTACTGGGTCATCAAAGGCAACGTGCAGGTCCGCCAGCGGCTCCTCGATATCCGGCCGTTTGTCGACCAAGAGGGGATCGGCCGCTGCCGGCTTGTGCTGGAGCCGAAGCTCGCGCCGACGGAATGGCAGCCGAAAAGGCCGTTCCAGGGCTGGCGCTATTTGCCGGCGAAAGACGCTCCGGTGGACCTTTCAGCGACGCGGCGTGACGACCTGCCACCCGCGCTTCGTGCCGAACTCGCTGTGCTGGGCCTTCGCTAGACGCCGATGTTGTCGACCAGCCGCGTCTTGCCGAGGCGAGCGGCGGCGAGGAGGCGGATTGGCTCTTTGCCGTACTCGACAACGGGGGCAAGGGTTTCAGCGTTTCGCGCCTCCACGTAGTCAACCTTGAAGCCGAGGTCCGCGAGGGCACGCCGTGCGCCGAGCAGAACCTCCATCGGCTCGTTCTGCCCCCGGATGCCCATGGCCGCTTCGTTGAGCACGGCGTGAAGGCCGGGAGCGATCTTGCGCTCCTCGGGGGAGAGATAGGCGTTGCGGGAGGAGAGGGCGAGGCCGTCTGCCTCGCGCACGGTGGGATGCCCCGCTATCGCGGTCGGAATGGTGAGGTCGGCCACCATGCGCTGGATGACGGCGAGCTGCTGATAGTCCTTCTCGCCGAAAATCGCGACATCGGGGACACAGGAAAGCAGCAACTTGGCGACAACCGTTGCCACCCCGGCGAAGAAATGCGGACGGAAGTCGGATTCCAGACCGTCAGCCGGCCCGCCAACCGTAACGGTGGTCGCGAAGCCGTCAGGATACATCGCGTCCACGGCGGGCGCGAAAACCGCATTGACGCCGGCGCTGGCGAGCAGGGCGAGATCGGCGGCCTCGTCGCGGGGATAGGCGGCGAAATCCTCACCGGGCGCGAACTGGGTCGGATTGACGAAGATCGAGACAACCACCCTGTCGGCGGTGGCGCGCAGGGTTTCGACAAGAGCGAGATGACCGCGGTGCAGCGCTCCCATGGTCGGCACGAGGCCGACGCGAAGGCCGTCCTGTTGCCAGGCGCCCGTCCGGCCGCGAATGCCAGCGACGGTGCGGTCGATTGGAACAGGCGACGTCATGAAGGACTCCTCGTGCGCGCGGACGCTAGCAGAGCGCTCGGTTGCCGGCCATGCCACGCCGACTTGTCGTTTGTCTTCCGGGTGTTAGCGGAATTTTTGTTTTTCGGGTGCAGCTTCTGCATGTGGCCAGTTCGCTCGCGCGGATGCGGCGCAGTCCGAAGGATCGTATCGCGTGCTCCTGACCATGGACGCTCCGGGCATCGAGACCCCGCCGCCCTCATCCGTCGCCGCCCATGTAATTGTCCTCGGCAACGAGAAGGGCGGATCAGGCAAGTCGACGACCGCCATGCATATCGCGGTCGCGCTTCTCAAGGCGGGATGGCGGGTGGCCACGATCGACACGGACAGCCGCCAGCCTTCGCTGACGCGATATGTTGAGAACCGCTCGCGGACCGCCCGACGTCTTGGACGGCCGCTCGAACTGCCGACACACTACCTGGTGCCCGCCGGCGACGGCGATCGCGTTGTCGACATCGAAGGCCGGGAGTTCCATGCCCTTGCCGAGGTCATTGACCGGATCGGTCACGTTTTCGATTTCATCGTCATCGACACGCCGGCGACAAATACGCACCTGCTGCGGCTGAGCCACGGAATGGCCGATACGCTGGTGACGCCCCTCAACGACTCCTTCGTCGATCTCGATGTGGTCGGCCACGTCGATCCGGAGACGCTGATGGTGGAAGGGATCGGTCACTACGCGGAACTCGTCCTCGAAGCGCGAGCCCGCCGGGCGGCAATTGACGGCGCGTCGATCGACTGGGTGGTCGTGCGCAATCGCTTGTGGGCTCTGGGCGGACGCAACCAGCGACGCGTCGCGGCCGGACTCGAGACGCTGGGCGGCAGACTGGGCTTCCGCGTCGGCGGGGGCATTTCCGAGCGTCTTGCCTTTCGTGAATTGTTTCCGGCCGGGCTCACGGTGCTCGATCTTCTCGACCGGTCATTTCTCGGTGTCGAGCCGACAATGTCGCATGTGGGAGCGCGGCGCGAGATCCGGGCGCTCGTCGACTGCCTCGCCTTGCCGAAGACGCGGAAGCGGCTGTTCCTTGCCTCAGAGGCCAAGTCGGTGGGTGCCCTCTCTATTCCGGCTGTATGATCAGGTTGCTTCTGGACGGCCCGACGCCACATCATGGGGTCAAGAGAGCTGCGAGGAACAATGGCCCGCGACGAAAAGAAGCCACCAGCGAAACGCGATGCGGCCGTCGAGCCAGCGGCGGCGAAGTCGCCGCGGAGCGACATCGATGCTTTTCTCAGCCAAGCCAAGAGCCTTGGCCCGGTGGGCGAGGGCAAGGGCAGGCTGATTTTCGCACTCGACGCCACCATGAGCCGACAGCCGACCTGGGACACCGCCTGCAAGCTACAGGGCGAGATGTTCAAGGCAGCGGGCGAAGTCGGTGGCCTCGATGTGCAACTCGCCTACTTCCGCGGCCTCGCCGAGTGCCGCACCAGCAAATGGGTCGGCGATACCGGAACGCTCGGCGCGCTGATGAGTTCTATCGATTGCCGCGGTGGGCATACCCAGATCGGCAAGATCCTCGCCCATGCGCGCCGCGAGTCGGGCAAACGGAAGGTCGGGGTCCTCGTCTTTGTTGGCGACGCCCTCGAGGAGCCGATCGACGATCTTGCCAAGAAGGCAGGTGAACTCGGTCTCCTCGGGCTCAAGGTCTTTATCTTCCAGGAGGGGCGGGACGTGACCGTTGAACGCGGCTTCCGCGAAATCGCACGTCTTTCCAACGGCGCCTATGCTCGCTTCGACGTGAATGCAGCGGGCGAATTGTCGCAATTGCTCAGGGCTGCGGCGGTCTATGCCGCCGGCGGGCTGAAGGCGCTGGCCGACCGGGGCGGTGCGGGCGGTCGCCTGCTCCTTCAGCAGATGCGCTAGATTGTCCCGATGGTCTTTTTCGTAACCGGGGTCGCGGTCCTCGTAGTGCTGGTCGTTCTCGGCCGGGCTTTTGTGGCGGCAAACCCGAGGTCCTTGGTCCGGGCACTCCGCTACACCGTCGGAGTGGTCCTCATTGCCGTCGGCGTCGTCCTGGCGCTCGGCGAGCGTTTCGGGCTTGCCTTGCCGCTCATCGCCGCCGGCATATCGGCGCTCACGGTTGGGCGCATCGGGCCAATCGACCTAGGCGGCAGCCGGCGTTCGGCCGGAACAGGGTCGACGGTGCGCTCGTCGTTCCTGGAAATGCATCTCGATCATGACACCGGTGCCATGACAGGGACCGTCGTGAAGGGAAACGCCGCGGGGCAGGCGCTCGAGGATCTTGACGAGGCAGCGCTGCTGAAGCTCGCCGGGGAGCTGGCCGGGGACCCGGAGAGCCTTTCGCTACTCGAAGCTTATCTCGACCGCCGGATGCCCGGCTGGCGTGAA
>JBDTLN010000027.1:0-11051 GCA_039934795.1 Bauldia sp.
GTCGGGCCGGGGATCGAAGTCGATTGTGACGGCGGACAGACCGTCCGGCGTCGTGACGGCAAGATTGATGCTGCAGAACGGCTGACTGCAGGCGCGAAGCCGGCGGGTGCGCACTATCAGGCTATCGACAAGCGTCGGCGTGCTGTCGCGCCGGAAGAGCGCGAGGCTGGACAAGACCATGACTGTGAACCACTCCCAACCTGATGCCCGCCCGGCGAGATCGCGCGCAGGCTAACAACCCCCCAGGCGGTTCGGCAACAACGGCTGCTTGTATTGGTATACGCTTCGCAAATTACGCGATCGGCGCTGGCATGCGAGGCTCGGATGCCAACTTGTCCTTGCGTGCCCAACGCTTTTCGGATTGCATTGCTTCGATTGCAAATCGCCGCCTTCAGGCGGCAACCCTGCGGAGGATATCAATGAAAAGAATAACTTATCTCCTCGCGCCGCTCGCATTCGCACTGGCGCTGTCGACGGCCGCCGAGGCCAAGACGCTGGTCTATTGCGCCGAAGGCAGCCCCGAGGGCTTCGATCCCGGACCGTACTCTTCGGGCACGACGATGGATTTCTCCTCGCAGGCGCTCTACAACCGCGTCGTCGAATTCGAGCGCGGCACCACCAAGATCATTCCCGGACTTGCGGAGTCCTGGGAAATCTCGCCGGACGGGCTGATCTACACGTTCCACCTGCGCAAGCGCGTGAAGTTCCACACGATCGACGGCTACACCCCGACGCGTGATTTCAACGCCGACGACGTCGTCTTCACGTTCGACCGCCAGGGCAACAAGGACAACCCCTACTTCAACTACGCCGGCGGCCAGTGGGAGTACTACAACGGCATGAGCATGCCGGCCTTGGTCAAGAGCTGGGAGAAGGTCGACGACAACACGGTCAAGCTGACTCTCACCGGGCCGAACTCGCCGATGCTCGCCAATCTGGCGATGGATTTCGCCTCCGTCCTCTCCAGGGAATATGCCGACAAGCTCCTTGCCGACGGCCACCCCGAGGATCTGAACCAGAAGCCGGTCGGCACCGGGCCGTTCCAGCTTGTCGACTACCAGAAGGATTCCGCCGCCCGCTACATGGCCAATCCCGACTACTGGGGCGGCAAGCAGAAGCTCGATGAACTCGTCTTTGCCATCGTTCCCGACGCCGGCGTCCGCCTGCAGAAGCTGAAGGCGGCCGAGTGCCATATCATTCCGTTCCCGAACCCGGCCGATATCCCTGCGCTTAAGTCAGACGCGAATTTCAGCGTCATGCAGCAGGAAGGGCTCAACGTCGGCTACCTTGCTTACAACACGCTGCAGCCGCCCTTCGACAATCCGAAGGTCCGCAAGGCGTTGAACATGGCGATCAACAAGCAGGCCATCATCGACGCCGTCTTCCAGGGCACCGGCGCCATCGCCAAGAACCCGATTCCGCCGACCATGTCCGCCTACAACAAGGACACGGTCGACGATCCCTACGATCCGGACGCAGCGAAAAAGCTGCTCGACGAGGCCGGCGTCAAGGACCTCAAGATGAAGATCTGGGCGATGCCGGTGCAACGCCCCTACAACCCGAATGCCAAGCGCATGGCCGAACTGATCCAGGCCGACTTCGCCAAGGTTGGCGTGACCGCCGAGATCGTCTCGTTCGAGTGGGGCGAGTACCTGAAGCGCGGCGCCGAGAAGGATCGCGACGGAGCGTTGCTGCAAGGCTGGACGGGCGACAATGGCGACCCGGACAACTTCCTCAACGCGCTCCTGGGCTGCGATGGCATCGGCGGCACCAACCGCGCCGAATGGTGCAACAAGGACTTCGACGCGCTCGTCAAGAAGGCGGCGGCGATCTCCGACGAGGCCGAGCGCAACAAGCTCTACGACCAGGCCCAGGTCATCTTTAAGGCCGAGGCGCCGTGGGCGACGATCGCCCACTCGCTGCAGACCGTCCCGATGGCCAAGTCCGTCCAGAACTACAGGATGGACCCGCTCGGCCATCACCAGTTCTGGGACGTCGACATCGCCGAGTAAGGCCGGTGGCGATGCCGGGCCCGGAGCGGCCCGGCATTGCGCAGCCCGCCATGATTCCGGAGATTGGCAAGCTCGACCTACCCCTGGTCCGAGAGGTTTGGCCACAGCCCTGAACCATGTCCGGGTTTCTCCTGAGGCGTATTCTGGTGCTGATCCCGACCTTCATCGGGATCAGCATCGTTGCCTTCGTCTTCATCAGGCTCTTGCCGGGAGACCCGGTTCTGCTGATCGCGGGGGAGCGCGGCCTCTCGCCGGAGCGCTACCAGACGCTCCTGCATAGCTACGGCTTCGACCGGCCGATCTGGCAGCAATATCTGGTCTATCTCCAGCAACTCCTTCACGGAAACCTCGGCACGTCGATCAACACCAAGAAGCCGGTGTGGAACGAGTTTTTCACCCTGTTCCCGGCGACGCTCGAATTGTCCCTCTGCGCCATCATCTTCGCGGTCGTCCTGGGCGTGCCGGCGGGCGTCGTCGCCGCGGTCAAGCGTGGCACCGCCTTTGACCACTCGATCATGACGACGGCGCTCGTCGGCTATTCCATGCCGATCTTCTGGTGGGCGCTGCTCCTCATCATCGTCTTCTCCGGCTGGCTCGGCTGGACGCCGGTTTCGGGGCGGATTGGCTTCACCTTCTTCTTCAAGCCGACCACCGGCTTCATGCTCATCGACAGTATTATTTCCGGCAAGAAGGGCGCGTTTCAGTCGGCGGTCTCGCATCTCATCCTGCCGACGATTGTTCTCGGCACGATTCCGCTTGCCGTCATCGCCCGGCAGACCCGCTCGGCGATGCTGGAGGTGCTCGGCGAGGACTATGTCCGCACCGCCCGCGCCAAGGGTCTCCGCGAGCGGCGCGTGGTCGGGCTGCATGCCCTCCGCAACGCACTCATTCCCGTGGTGACGACGATCGGCTTGCAGGTCGGCCTGCTGCTGGCCGGGGCGATCCTGACAGAGACGATCTTCTCATGGCCTGGGGTCGGCAAGTGGATGGTCGACTCCATCTTCCGGCGGGATTACCCGGCGGTGCAGGGCGGGCTGCTTCTCGTCGCCGCCTTCGTGGTCATCGTCAATCTGTCCGTCGACCTCATCTACGGCCTCATCAATCCTCGCATCCGGCATGTGAGATAGTCGGATGGCGGACCTGCCCGTTCCTCTCGCCTCGACCCAGCAAACCTCACCGGCGCCGCCGGGGCGCTTTGTCGAGTTCTGGGGCTATTTCCGCGAGAACCGGGGCGCGGTCGCCGGGCTGTGGTTCGTTTGCCTGCTTGTCTTCGTCGCGGTCTTTGCAGCTTTCGTCGCACCGCATTCGCCGAGCGAGCAGTTCCGCGACAAGCTGCTCGCGCCGCCGGTCTGGGACGGCGGGACGTGGAATTTCATCCTCGGCACCGACGCCGTCGGGCGCGACATGCTTTCGCGCATCATCTTCGGCGCCCGCTACTCCCTGTTCATCGGCGGCGTCGTCGTCTTCGTAGGGCTGACCGTCGGCGTGACGATCGGGCTCATCGCCGGCTTCATGCGCGGCTGGGTCGATACCGCGATCATGCGCGTGATGGACGTCATCCTCGCTTTCCCGAGTCTTCTCCTTGCCCTGGTACTGGTCGCGATCCTCGGGCCGGGATTGTTCAACGCCATGATCGCCATCGCCGTGGTGCTGCAGCCGCATTATGTGCGTCTGACACGGGCGGCGGTCCTCACCGAACGGACAAAGGAGTACGTCACCGCGGCGCGGGTCAGCGGAGCAGGGCCGCTCCGGCTGATGTTCCGCACCATCCTTCCCAACTGCATGGCGCCGCTGATCGTCCAGGCGTCGCTGTCCTTCTCCAATGCCGTGCTTGACGCTGCCGCGCTTGGCTTCCTCGGCATGGGCGCGCAACCGCCGACGCCGGAATGGGGAACGATGCTCGCCGAGGCGCGCGAATTCATCCTCAGCGCCTGGTGGGTGGTGACTTTTCCCGGCGTCGCGATCCTTCTCACTGTCGTCGCCATCAACCTGATCGGTGACGGGCTTCGCGACGCCTTCGACCCGAAGCTCAGGCGGAGTTGAGCCGATGGCGTTGCTCGAAATCGAAGAGCTCACGGTCGACTTCGCCACCGCTCATGGCTTGTTCCGAGCCGTCGATCGCGTCTCGTTGACCGTCGACGCCGGAGAGGTCCTCGCCATCGTCGGCGAGTCCGGGTCGGGCAAGTCGGTGGCGATGCTGGCGGTGATGGGCCTCCTGCCATGGACCGCGAAGGTTTCCGCCACGCGCCTTGCCTTCGACGGCGCCAATCTCCTCGGTCTGTCGCGCCGTCAACGCCGCAACATCATCGGCAAGGACATCGCGATGATCTTCCAGGAGCCGATGTCGAGCCTCAACCCGTGCTTCACGATCGGCTTCCAGATCGGCGAGGCGCTCGCCGCCCACCTCAATCTCGACCGCAAGGCACGACGGGATCGCTCGATCGCGCTCCTCCAGGCTGTGGGCATCCCCGATCCGGAACGGCGCCTGCGATCGTTCCCGCACCAGCTTTCCGGCGGCATGAACCAGCGCGTGATGATCGCGATGGCGCTTTCCTGCCGGCCGAAGCTGATCATCGCCGACGAGCCAACCACCGCGCTCGACGTCACCATCCAGGCCCAGATCCTCGACCTGCTTCTTGAATTGCAGCGCGAGACCGGAACGGCCCTGACCCTCATCACCCACGACATGGGGGTCGTGGCGGAAACCGCCGAGCGGGTGGCGGTTTTCTATGCCGGGCAGAAGGTGGAGGAGCAGGATGTCGGTCCGCTCTTCGCCGACCCGCATCATCCCTACACGGCGGCAGTGCTCGCCGCTCTGCCGGAGAGGGCCGTCGGCCGAAAGCTCCCGGCGATCGGCGGCGTGGTGCCGGGCCAGTTCGACCGGCCGTCCGGCTGCCTGTTCGCGCCGCGCTGTGCCTATGCGACCGACCTTTGCGTCGTCACCGCTCCGCCGCGTCAAGGCCCGGAGCTGGGCCTGGCGCTTTGCCATTATCCGCTGCGCCACGGCCGGCCGCTCAGCCATCCGCGAGCCATACCGGAGGCAGCCGCGTGAGCGCGCCGCCCATCCTCGTGGCGGAGAACCTCTCCCGCCACTATCCGCTCTCGCGCGGGCCGTTCGCATCGCCGCTGGTGGTGCGGGCGGTGGAAGGCATGAGCTTCAGCCTCGAAGCCGGCAAGACGCTGGCGGTGGTGGGCGAGTCCGGTTGCGGCAAGTCGACCCTTGCCCGCGTCGTCACCATGATCGATCCGCCGACGGGCGGCTCGCTGGTCATCGACCGCGCCGATGTCGCGCTCGCCGACCGGCAGACCCGTCAAAAACTGCGGAGCGAGGTTCAGATCGTCTTCCAGGATCCCTACGGCTCGCTCAACCCCCGCCAGAAGGTCGGCACCACCATCGAGGAGCCGCTGAAGATCAACCGTCCGCAGATGAGCGCGTCCGAGCGGCGTGAGGCGGCGCGGCAGATGATGGCGCGGGTCGGCCTGCGGCCCGAGCACTACACCCGCTACCCGCACATGTTCTCCGGAGGCCAGCGCCAGCGCATCGCCATCGCGCGCGCTCTGGTCCTTCACCCGCGCATCCTCGTTCTTGATGAGCCCGTCTCGGCGCTCGATCTTTCGGTCCAGGCGCAGGTGCTCAATATTCTCGCCGACCTGCAGAGCGAGTTCGGGCTCGCCTACCTCTTCATCAGCCACGACCTGTCGGTGGTCCGTCACATGGCGGACCGGGTCATCGTCATGTATCTCGGCCGCCCGGTCGAGGACGGGACACGCGACGCGATCTTCGACCACCCCCGGCACCCCTACACGCGGGCGCTTCTGTCGGCGACGCCGGTCGCCGATCCGAGCCGCCAGAAGGAGCGCATCCGGCTGGAGGGCGAACTGCCGTCGCCGATCAACCCGCCCTCCGGCTGCGCCTTCCACCCGCGCTGCCCGCTGGCTTTCGAGCGCTGCGTCCGGGAGCGGCCGGAACTGGAGCAGAAGGGGCCGGTAAAGGTGGCGTGCTTCGCGGTCGACGCCCGCGGCGAACTCGCACGGACCGAACGCCTTTCAGCCTGAGCCGGCCCGCGCCGGGAAGGTGGCCGCGACGATTCGGCGGCCGGACTCTTCAAGTCTCGCCCGCAGCTGGCCGAGGTCGCCCGCCAGCAGCCTGCCGCGCCGCTTGCGAAAAGCGCCGGCGATCATGACCGAGTCGACGTCGCGCGGGCTGGCCTGAAGCACGATAGCGGCGACAGGATCGTGAATCGGGGTGAGGGCGTCTGTCCGCAGCAGCACGATGTCGGCTTCTTTGCCAGGCGTCAGAGACCCGACCTTGTGGTCGAGCCGGGCCATGCGGGCCCCTTCGATGGTTGCCCAGCGAAGGGCGTCCGCGGCAGTGATGGCGAGGGCTTCAGGCGCCTTGCCGGTTGCCTCGACGGATTCCAGGGCAGCGATGAAGCGCGCCGACTGAAGGGCGAAGCGCGCGACGCCGAACATGTCGCTGGATGTCGCCGACTCGATGTCGGCCCCGATGCTGATAGCCGACCCGCGGGCAATGAGGCGGTTGGTCAGTGGCTTGCCGAAGCCCATCTGCATCTCGACCTCCGGCGTCACTGTGAAGGTGGCGCCCTCGTCACAGAGGAGGCTGAGGGTCGCGTCGGAAAGAATGTTGGCATGGACGAGGTTGACGCTTGCGCTGATCAGACCCGCCGCGGAGAGGCGCTCGAAGCCGTCGGGCACGAGCACCGCGCCGGTGACGTGCATGCTGGCGACGAGGCCGAATTCACGCGCCAGCAGGATGTCAGCGCGCGCCACGTCATAGACCGACATGCCGGGCCCGAGGATGGCGAGGCCGAATGTCACCAGCCGGTCGTCGCTCGCCATGCGGCCCTTCCGCAGCCGCTCGACCTCGCCGCGGGGGAGCGGGATTTGGCTAAAATGCTTCTGGCCCTCTTTCGGGTCGGGCTTGGGCGAGCCGTGGAGAAACAGCGACCGGATGCCGGATTCTTCCAATCCGTCGATGGCCGCGTCTGTGTAGTCGGGCTTCGGATTATTGTGGCACCAGTCGACGAGCGTGGTGGTGCCGCAGTCGATCTGGTGCAGCGCGCCGGCAAGGTTGGCGATGTGAATGTCGGCGGGGCGAAAGTGCGTGGCGAGGCCGGCATGCATGGCCCGCAGGTATTCGCGGATGGTCCAGTCGGCGGCGATGCCGCGCAGCCCCGTCTGCCATGTGTGCATATGGGCGTTGACGAAGCCCGGCATGACAATCATGCCCGAGACATCGATTATCTCGGCGCCGTCAGGCGCTTCAAGCCCTTGGCCGACGGCGACGATCCGCTCGCCCTCGACCAGCACATCGCCCTCGCGCAGTGTGCCGATCGCCGGGTCAACGCTGACAACCGTGCCGCCCTTGAGGAGCAGATGGCCCATTTGTGCCTCCCGAAGGCATGGGTATGCCTCGCGGCGAATGCTCGGTCCAGTGGAGCCCGTGCGGCTGAGGTGGTCGACAGGTCCGGGCCTTAATTTCCGCCGGTTGTCATCGTTCGGCGGCTCCCCCATAACCTCACCCGCGAACGCGCAGGCGAACCCATCCATCCGGGGGAGATATGGCAGGAAACGGCATCGTCATCGTCGGCGGCGGCCATGGCGGCTCGCAGATTGCCGCGAGCCTCCGCGAGAAGGGCTATGACGGCCCGCTGACGCTTGTCTCGGCCGAATCCGAGATTCCCTACCAGCGGCCACCGCTGTCGAAGGCCTTTCTCAAGGATCCCGCCCACGACCTCCTGCCGCTTCGCCCGGCGTCGTTCTACGAGAAGAACCACATTGCCCTTCGCCTCGGCACGGAGGCGGTGGCCATCGATCGGCGCGAGGCACAGTTACGCCTCGCCGACGGCACCAGCCTCGCATACGACAAGCTGGCGCTGGCAGTCGGTTCGCGTCCACGCATCCCCGCGATTGCCGGTGTCGATCTCGATGGTGTCTTTTACTTGCGGGAGGCTCGGGACGCCCGCTGGCTCCGTTCCCGCCTGCCCAACTCTTCGAACGTGGTGGTCATCGGCGGCGGCTTCATCGGCCTTGAGATTGCCGCCACGGCTCGGCTGCTCGGCAAGACCGTCACCGTCCTCGAAGCGGCGGACCGCCTTATGGGCCGCGTTGTCCACCCGGAAATCTCCCGCCACTTCCGCGAGCTTCACGAGGGCTGGGGCACCGACCTTCGCTTCAAGACACCGGTCGGCGCGATCATCGGGGAGGGGGGCAAGGTCGTCGCTGTCGAGACGGCGACCGGCGAGCGCATCGCCGCCGACGTGGCGGTTATCGGCATCGGCATTCTGCCCAATGTCGAAATGGCGGCCGAGGCCGGTCTTGCGATCGACAACGGCATCCTCGTCGACGCGTCTATGGCAACCAGCGATCCGGCCGTCGTCTCGATCGGCGACTGCGTGACGTTTGACCACTGGGATCTCGGCCGGCGCGTCCGTCTCGAGTCCGTCCAGAACGCGGTCGACCAGGGCAAGACCGCGGCTTTGACCCTGCTCGGCAAGGGCGAACCGTATCGCGCCGTGCCGTGGTTCTGGTCCGATCAGGGCGACGTCAAGCTGCAGATGGTCGGGCTCTCCAACGATGCCGACCGCAGCGTGCTGCGCGGCCGCGCCGACGACGGCAGCTTTTCCGTCTTCCATTTCGCCGCCGGCCGGCTCGTCGCCATCGACTCGGTTAACCGGCCCTCGGATCATATGGTCGGCAGGCGCATGATCGGGGCCGGCATCTCGCCGCCGCCGGAAGTCGTCGCCGACGAGGGCGCCGACCTCAAGGCGCTGGCCGCGGCCGCTCCGGCTCCCGCCCGCTAGCGGGAAGTGTTTTTCCGATCAACGGAAATTTGAAGGGCGGGGCTCTGCGCAACGCGCCGCCCGCCATCGCCATGTTGCCAACGGCTTACGATCCAATCCCGGAACTGGAATAATTCCAAGGAGATAGGCTGCAATATCGCGATAGCGATACCGCATTGCCTTGGGCTGTCTTCCGACCTAAACGGATCGCAGCCGGAGTTTCAAACTGATGTTTCGACCAGCCTTTGCCGTCGCCTTCGCCATGCTTGCAGCCAGCGCCGGCAGTGCCACGGCCTTCGAAATCGTCTCCGCCGGCATTGCGCTGAAGGACCACCGGTTCGATCCCCAGGAGCTGCAAGTGCCGGCCGGCAAACGAATCCTCCTCAAGGTCGACAATCAGGATGCGACCCCCGAGGAGTTCGAGTCGCACGAGCTGAAGGTCGAGAAAGTAATTCCCGGAGGCTCGACCGGCACGGTGCGCTTCGGGCCCCTCGATCCGGGTCGCTATCCGTTCTTCGGCGAGTTCAACGAGTCGACGGCGCAGGGCGTCGTCGTGGCGGAATAAGTCATTGTGATCGGCGCCTTCATCATCGTTCTGCGCGAGGTCATCGAGGCCGGCCTCATTGTCGGCATCGTGCTGGCCGCGACCCGTGGTGTCGCCGGCCGCGGCCGCTGGATCGGCATCGGCGTCCTCGGCGGGCTTGGCGGCGCCGGCGTCGTGGCAATATTCGCGGGTGCGATCTCGGACGCGTTCGAAGGCTCGGGCCAGGAGCTGCTCAATGCCTGCGTCCTCCTCGTCGCCGTTGCCATGCTCGCCTGGCACAATGCCTGGATGGCACGCCACGGCAGAGAACTGGCCGCCGAGGTTCGCAAGGTCGGGCGCGCCGTCTCCGCGGGTGACAAGCCGCTGACCGCGCTCGCCGTTGTGTGCGGGATCGCGGTGCTGCGCGAAGGGTCGGAGGTTGTCCTTTTCCTCTATGGCATCGCCGCATCGGGGACGACCGGGATGGCGCTCCTGATTGGCGGCCTTCTCGGCGTGTTGGGCGGGGTTGTCGTCACAGGCTTCAGCTATCTCGGCCTGCTCACCGTGCCGCAGCGTTACATTTTCTCCGTGACGGGCGTGCTCATTACCCTGCTCGCCGCCGGGATGGCTGCCCAGGCCGTCTTCTATCTCGATCAGGCCGGCTATCTGACGGTGCTGGGGAAGACGGTGTGGGACACGTCCGCCTTCTTGCCCCAGTCGAGCCTGCTCGGCATCGTTCTCCACACGCTCGTCGGCTACAGCGACCGGCCGAGCGCAATGCAGCTTGTCGCCTATGTCGCAACCGTCCTCATCATGGTCGCCTTGATGCGAATCGCGGCACCGCCGCGGCGCATGATCGCCGTCGGCGGCTAGGTCAGGCCCAGACCTCGCGCGCCGTCTCGACAATCAGGCGCAGCTTCGCCCACTGCTCTTCTTCGGCAAGAATATTGCCCTCCTCCGTGGAGGCGAAGCCGCACTGCGGGCTGAGCGCCAGCTGGTCGAGGCCGGCATATTTCGTCGCCTCACCGATCCGGCGCTTGATGTCGTCCTTCTTCTCCAGCTTTCCGCTCTTGGAGGTGACGAGGCCGAGGACAACCACCTTGTCGCCCTTCGGCAGGAAGCGCAGCGGCTCAAAGCCGCCGGCCCGGTCGGTGTCGTATTCGAGGAAATAGCCGTCGATGTCGAGCTTGCCGAGGAGCGTTTCGGCGACCGGCTCGTAGCCTCCCTCCGAAATCCATGTCGAGCGGAAATTTCCGCGGCAAACATGCATGGTCACGGTCAAGTCGGCTGGCCGCCCTTCGAGCGCCCGGTTGATGGTCCGGGAATAGCGTTCCTGCAGCCGGTCGGTGTCGTCGCCGCGGCGGCGCGCTTCGGCCCGCTGCTCCTCCGAGCATAGATAGGCCCAAACCGTGTCGTCGAGCTGCAGGTATCGGCAGCCGGCATCGTAGAAAGCGCTCACCGCTTTCCGGTAGGCAAGGGCGAGGTCCTCGAAGAACTCATCAATGTCCGGATAGACGGGCTTGATGGCGTTGTAGCCGGAACGGAAGTGCAAGACGCTCGGGCTCGGGATCGTCATCTTCGGCAAGAGCCGCGTATTGGCCTTGAGGAACTTGAAGTGCTCCAGCATCGGGTGCTGGTCCGGGAAGCCGATCTTGCCGGTGATGGAGATCGTTTCCGCCTTGGTCTGGACGCCGTGGAACTGGATGCCGTGAT
>JBDTLN010000028.1:0-10960 GCA_039934795.1 Bauldia sp.
TGCCGCCGACCTGGTCTGGGACCGGAATTCCGGGACCGTCACCCACCGCGTCGGCGGCCGCGTCGCCGATGGCGTTGATGACACGGCGATCACCGCAGTGCTGTCGAAATGGTCGGCGATCGCCTACGTCAAGGCGCGCGCCGCCGCCGATCCGGTGACGCTTGCCGTGCCCACCGGCAGCCAGACCTACAGTGTCGGTCAGCAATTCGAGTTCACCATGACCGGCGCCACCAAGCCGTTCCTGACGCTCTTCAACCTGCCGCCCGACGGCCGCGTCGAGTCCTTCATGCCGGAGACGGCGAAGGACGTCGAAACCGACTGGCGGGATCGGAAGTTCTCGGTTGAACTCAAGGTCGCCAAGCCGCCCTACGGTGCCGAGCATATGGTCGCAATCCTCACCGACCGGCCGGCGACGGCACTGCAGGAGGCGCTGCGCTCCATGTCAACTGCCGACCGCGCCGGCGGCCTTGCCGCGACGCTTCGTTCAACCCTGGCCGACACGCCGTTCCAGGCCGGCGTCGTCAGCATCTACACCGCGGGAGGCGAATGATGCGCGCCTGCACCTCGGTCGGCCTCGGCCTTGCCCTCGCCGGGCTCCTCGCCAGCGCCGCGCCCGTGCTTGCCGACCGGGCGCTGATCGTCGGTATCGACAACTATGCCGATCCGAAGCTCAGCCTCGCCGGCGCCAGCTCCAGTGCGGATGCGGCCGCCATCGTCGATCTGCTGACCGGCTCGCTCGGCTATGGCGCCGGAGACATCAAGACGTTGATCAACGCCGAGGCGACGCGCGACGCGATCCTGGCGACCTTCCAGAACTGGCTGATCGACGGCACCAGCGACGGCGAGCGCGTGTTCTTCTATTTCTCCGGCCAGGGCTATTTCCAGCCGGACGAGAACGGCGACGAGAGCGACGGACTGGATGAGACCTTCGTGCCGTTCGACGCGACGGTCGGCGGCGGCGACCCGCCGGCGGTCGCCGGCATGATCTCGGACGACGAAATTTCGGCGCTGATCAAGAAGCTCGAGGGGCGGAGCGTGACCGTCGCGGTCGATGCCGGTCATTCCGGTCTCGTCTCGCGGGAGCCGGCAGCCGCCGCCAGCGACGGCAGCGTGCGGGCTGCAGCGCTCGGCGCCAAGACACGCTCCATCGTCGTCGAGAAGGCGGCAAAGGCCCAGAAGGCCGAAGGCGCGCCGCTCGACACGGCCGGGCTCGGCAGCGACGTGGCGGTATTCACTGCCGCCTCGGGCGGGCAGGCGCCGCTCATCGAGGATGGGGCAGGCGCCTTTACCAAGGCCTTCGTCGACGCCATCAAGGACAAGGGCGCCGACACCAATGGCAACGGTATCGTCTCCAACGCCGAGATCCTCGCCTTCGTGCGCGACAAGTCGAAGGCGGCGTGCGCGGAAAAGTCGGCTTGCGACCTCGGCCTGACTCCGACCCTCGGCCCGGCCGAGGCGGCGGGCGGCACGCCGGCCGGCAAGGATGCTGCAAGCGAGGCAAAGGACGGCGGCAAGCTCACCGCCGACGCGGTGCTCGACTTCTTCGCCAAGGGCAACGACCGCGGCGTGACGCTGGAACAGATCCCGCCATCGCCGGTGCCGCTCGGCACCAAGGACATCCGCTTCCGCGTCACCAGCCCGGAGGAGGGCAGCCTCGTCCTCCTCGACCTTTCCGACGACGGCACGCTGACGCAGCTCTTCCCGAACGAGTTCACCAGGAAGACCGGACGCGAGGCGCATATCCGCGCCGGCACCGCGATCACCGTGCCGGACGACTATTACGGCATCCGGTTCAACGCCACCTCGCCGACCAAGGGGACGCTGATTGCGCTCGTCACAGCCGAGCCGATCGAGCTTCCCGAGACGGTGAAAACGCGGAAGATCGAGGTCGTCCCGAAGGCCGAGGCCAAGACGGTGTTCCTGCCGGCTATCGCCGCGGCTCTCGAAAAGCCGGCCGATGCCGATTCCGATTCAGCGACGCGGTCGATAGACTTTTCCGTCGCGGTGCTGCGCTATGAAATTGTGGACCACTAGGCCCGAGATCGTCGGCGCGGTGCGCCGGCGGCTGCGCCGAACGCCATGGAGGCTGACATGACTGGCCGACGCAACCAACTCCTCGGATCGCTGGCACTCGGCGCCGCGCTCTTCCTGACGGCGAGCCTGCCGGTTGCGGCGGACGACGCCACGACGCCGCAAGTGACCGGCGGAGGGGCGAGTTCTGCGAGAGGACCGCAAGATGGCAGTGGCGGCGGTACTGGCGCTGGCACCGGCGGTGGCGGTGGGGGCGGCGGCGGAGCCTCGGCGGCAGACAGCGAGGTGGCGCCGGTTGAAGAGCAACCCGACGCGACCGTCGAAACGCCGGCCGAGGAGCCAACTCCCACGGCCGAGAGCCCGGCCGCGGAGCCCGAGCCGGGGGACGCAGCGCCGCCCGAAGACGCCGCCCGCGTCATCCTGGTCGAGCCGACGCTCGCCGCCGAGGCGCCGGTTGACGTTGTCGAACCGGCCGACCCGGTCGCCAAAGCCGCGTTCGACATGCTCGACCGCAACTGCGCGCGCTGTCACCAGTCCGGAGCAAAGCTGACCGCCCGCAAGAAGCCTGCCAAGAACTTCGGCTTCATCCTGCAGCTCGACGAGCTTGCCGCCAATCCGCACTACATCATTCCGGGGAACCCGGAAGCCTCCAAGATCGTGCAGATGATCCGCAACAGCGAGATGCCCTACGACATCTTCTACGATTACGAAATGTCGCACGCGCCCGGGCCGACGCCGGAGGAAGTTACCGCCCTGCAGACCTGGATCAGCCAGCTCGGCCAGGCCAAGACTGCGGCGTGCGAGACGCGGAAGTTCATCAGCCCGGCCGACATGGCGAGTGCCATGGCGAACGACCTGGAGGGGCTGCAGGACACGCGCGTCGCCGACACGCGCTACGTCACGCTGACACACCTCTACAACGCCTGCGCCGGCGACGAGGACATGGAGGTCTACCGCCAGGCGACGGTGAAGCTGCTCAATTCCCTGTCGCGGGTGTCGGACGTGATCAAGCTCGAGACCATCGACAAGGCCGATACGATCATCCGCTTCAACCTCAAGGATCTCGGCTGGTCGCCCGAGGACTGGAACAAGGTGCTGGCGGTCTATCCCTACGCGGCGCGGCCCGACAGCAAGATGTTCGACCTCCTCGCCGCGGCGACACTGACCCAGCTACCCTATGTGCGCGGCGATTGGCTGGCCTTCACGGCGGCGCAGCCTCCGCTCTACGACGCGCTTCTGGGACTTGCCGATGATTTTGTCGGCCTGCAAAAGAACCTCGGCGTCGAGACGCAGAAGGACATCGACAGCTTCACGGCCAAGCGGGCCGGATTCCAGCAATCCGGCGTGTCGCAGAACAACCGCCTGATCGAACGGCACACGGTCCCGACGGGCTACTTCTGGACGTCCTACGACTTTGCCGGCAATCGCGCCAATCAGAGCCTGTTCGAATTCCCGCTCGGGCCGGGCAAGGGCGAAAGCGAATTCCATCATGACGGCGGCGAATCGATCTTCTCGCTGCCCAACGGCTTCCAGGGCTATTATCTCAACAAGTCCGACGGCACGCGGCTGGACAAGGGGCCGACGCAAATCGTCCGCGACTTGTCGCGTCGCGACCTGACCGTCACGAACGGCATCTCCTGCATGGGCTGCCACGAGTTCGGCATCCGCAAGGCCAAGGACGAAATCCGGGCGCACGTGCTCGCCGACCGCACCTTCGCCAAGTCGGTGCGCGAGGCCGTCGATGCCCTCTACCCGACGAACGAGGATATGGACGAGGTTCTCGCCGGCGACATGCACAGCTTCCTCGACGCAATGACCGAGGCCGGGCTCGGCATCCGGGGGCCGGATGGCAAGGTTGCCTACGATGAAAGCGGGAACGCGAGGTTCCCCAACCTCAACGGCATCGAGATGATCAACGCCCTCGCCAAACGGTACGAGGACGATGTCGACGAGAGGCTGGCAGCGGCCGAATTTGGCCAGTCGGAAGAGGAGTT
Source organism: Bauldia sp. (assembly GCA_039934795.1). Lineage (GTDB taxonomy): Bacteria > Pseudomonadota > Alphaproteobacteria > Rhizobiales > Kaistiaceae > CAMCWB01. The sequence goes on from JBDTLN010000028.1 coordinate 4,026, forward strand.
CGTTGCTTCGATCGCCGGCGCTGGCGACGCGAATGCGACGCGTCTCGGCCGGCGTCTCGACCAGGGCGTCGTGCCGCGCGACACGTTCGAGAGGCAGTTCACGAGCCTCGTCGATAACGTCTCCGACCTCGAAGTGATCGACCTTGCCGCCCTCGCCGGCGCAGGCGTCGGCGCCGCGACGGTCGAACGGCCGGTTGGCGACAGCCGCTCCTTCGACCTGTCGCTGGTCTCCGACCGCTCCGACTACAAGGTCGGCGAGCAGGTGGTATTCACCGTTACCTCCGAGCACGATTGCTTCCTGACACTGATCAACGTCGACCAGAAGGGGACTGCGACGGTGCTGTTCCCGAACCAGTTTGAGAAGGACAACGCGATCAAGGCCAAGACCGATGTCAACTTCCCGTCCGAGTCGGCCGGGTTCCAGTTCAGCTTCGCTGACCCGGGCACCGAGACGGTGATCGCGGTCTGCAGTCTCACCAACAAGCCGGTCGACAACATCAAGTTCGACTTCACCCGCGATTTCACCGACCTCGGCGACTACAACAAGCTCTTGACCCGGCAGATCGTCGTTCAGGGCAAAGAGGTCGCCAAGGCCAGCGAATCCGGCGGCAAGACCAAGGGCAAACCCGGCGACATCGTTGCTCGCGCGGCGATCAAGATGAAGGTGGCGGCCAAATGAGCCGGGTCGGTTCACTGGCAGCGACGGCTCTGCTCCTGGCCCTGGCGACAGGGCCAGCGGCGGCCGATTGCAGCCAGATCGACGGCGACATCAAGGCGGCGCTCGCCGCCGGCGCCGTCGACCGATACGATTCTCTCCACGAAGCGATGGTCGCCGAACCGTCCTGCGACGCTGCCTATCGCGACCAGGTCGGGCGTGCGATGGCGCGCTCGGCTTTGACCCAGCTCTCCAGCGACTCAGGCCCTGACGAGATCAAGGCGGCCATCCGCTTCGGCCGGCCGTGGCAGGTGCTGGTGGCGCTTGGCGACGCCTATTTCGCGCAGAAGGACTGGGAGAACACGGTCAAGACCTACGAGGAAGCCCTCGACGATATGCGCGACAAGGTGGCCAATCCGAAGGCGCCGCCGGAGGATGTCGAGCGGCGCGCCTACAAGCGCGCCATCGAGGCGCGGGCGCTGGCGCCGACTTTCGTGGCCACCCGCCAGTTCCGCGGCAAGAAAACCGGCCTCGCCGACCCCAATTTCCGCAACTTCAGCGTCGAGGCAGTGCCGGTGCCGGTGCGCTTCGAAACGGACTCGGATCAGCTGACGGCCGATGGCACGGCGGCGGTCGAGGACATCTTCGCCTACTTGCAGAATGCGGCGCCGAAGCATGTCACGATCATCGGCCATACCGATCCGCGCGGCGAAGATGCCTATAACATCGACCTGTCGCAGCGGCGTGCCGAAAGCGTCAAGGCGCATCTGGCGCAGCTCGGGTATGGCGGCGAGATCGAGGTTGTCGCCAAGGGCGAAAGCGAGCAATTCAGCCCCGACGACCCGAAGAAATACACCGAGGACGAACTCTTCGCCTTCGACCGGCGGGTCGAATACAAGACCGAGTAATTGCCGCAGGATAGAGCCGCGCCTGCGGCGCACCAATGGTGCGCCGCGCCGGAAATGAAATGTCCGGGTTTAGGGTTTCTCCCAGGCGTTGGATTTCTCCGAGCGGAAGATGGCGTCGATGACGCGCATCTGGAGAATGGAGTCCTCGACGCCGTAGCCGAGCTTCTCCTTGCCGCGTACGGCGCGCGAGAAGGCCTCGCCCTGGAGCTGGTACTGGTCGGCCTTGGGCAGGCGGATGGTCCTGGCCGCCGCGCCGCCGAACTGCGATCCATTGTCGAGGTAGAGCTTCATCGACCCGCCCTGCGGCGCGTTGAAGGGGATCTCGATCTCGAGGCGCGCCTTGGTGCCGAGGATGTGGACGCGCTGATAGGGCGTCGCCTGGGTCGAGGTGGTGAAGGTAAGGTGCCGTCCTTCGCCGAAATCGATGAGTGCGCTGGTGGTGCGGTCCGTGCCGAACTTCGGGTCGCGGTCTATGGCGGAGATCACGCGCAGCGGCTCGGCGCCGAAGATGTAGCGGCCGGAAATGATGGCGTAACAGCCGATGTCATAAGCCGCCCCGCCGCCGATATCGGCCATGTTGCGGATGTTGTTCGGGTCGAGAAGCGTATAGCTGAAGAGAACCTGGATGGCCCGGACGGTGCCAAGACGGCCCTTGCGCGCCATGTCGCGCGCCATGATCCATTGTGGATGATGGCGGACCATGAAGGCCTCGGCGATAAGCACGTTCTTCGGCACCGAGCGGAGTTGCTCGGCCTCGGCGGCGTTGAGCGCGATCGGCTTCTCGCAGAGGACGTGCTTGCCCTTTGCCGCCGCCTGCAGGGTCAGCGGCACGTGCAGGTGGTTCGGCAACGGGTTGTAGATCGCCTCGATGTCGGGGTCGTCGAGCAATTCCTCGTAGGAGCCATAGACGACCGGAATGCCGAGCTTGCGGGCGGCTTTCTTGCCCTTGGCGAGCGAGCGCGAGGCCAACGCCTGGACGACAAGCTCCTTGCTCTTCTGCATCCCCGGAATGACTTTTGCGGTGCCGATCAAGGCCGTCGAGATGACGCCCCAGCGGACCGGATCGTTCTTGCCGCCGCGCGTCTTCGCCGCGGTTTTCGCGGTCGCCTTCTTTGCCTGCCTGGCCATGATTGTTGCTCCCCGTCGCATCGGCGCAGGAGGTCTGGCGCGCCGCCGGTCAGGCAACCTCTTTGCCGGCGGTTTGGCAAGCCGGATAAGACGATTTGCCGAGCAAAATTCGGCGCCGGGCCTCAGATGCCGGCGTACCACTCGTAGCCGCGGTCCGGCCAGAAACCGCCCTTGCCGCGGCCGTAGGATTCGAAGCTCTCCACGGCTTCGATCTTCATCACGTACTTCGCCATCTTGTAGCCGAGCTGGCGCTCGACCCGCAGCCGTATCGGCGCCCCGTGCGGCACGGTCAGCGCCGCGTCGTTCATGTCGTAGGCGAGGATGGTCTGCGGGTGGAAGGCGTTGATGAGGTCGTGGCTCTCATAGTAGCGCCCGGTGCCGTCGAGGGTCTGCTCCAGTTCGTCGGCGCAGGTGAAGACGACGAAGCGCGCCTCGGGCTTGAGCTTGACCTGGTCGAGGATGCGGGAGAGCTGCACGCCCTTCCATTTGCCGATGCAGCTCCACCCCTCGACGCAGTCGTGGCGGGTGATCTGGGTGCGCGACGGCATGGCACGAAGCTCGGCAAGGGAGAACGACGCGGGGTTCTCTACGAGGCCGCTGACTTCCAGCCGCCAGTCAGCGAAGTTGTTCTGCGCCAGCGTCATGTAGTCGGGGTCGTCGGGCTGCGTCGTACCGTTGGCACGGAAGGCCGGGGAGATGTCGGCCTCGGTGAACTCCTTCGCCAGCGCCTGCTCGCCGATGACGGCGTGCTGCACCGTACGCGTCAGGTTCTCGGCGGAGGCGAGGATGTCGCGGAAGAACGGCGAGCGCGACAGGTTATCGCAGCCGGCGAGACTGATGGCGCCGATGCCGGGGACGAGGCCCTGGAGGAAGCGGCGGCGCGTCGGGCGCATCTTGGCGATCATGGCTTGTCTCCGGTCTCGCCGGCCGTTGTTACGATGGCGTAGCGGCCCGTGATCATCGAGCGGATATTGTTCCAGACGCCCGAGATGAGCACCATGATCACGTGGACGAGGACAAAGAGGACGATCAGCGAAGCGCAGATGAAGTGGATGGTGCGCGCGGTCTGGCGGCCGCCGAACACCGTCGTCAGCCACGGCACCGCAGCGTCGACGCCGGGCGACATGGCGAGGCCGGCAAGGATGAGGAGCGGCAGGACGACGAAGATGACGCCGATATAGGCGAGCTTCTGGAGGACGTTGTAGTTGCGCGCCTCATCGCCATGGCCAAAACGGAGGCGAAGGTGCTCGCCGATGCTCTTGCCGATCTCGCGCAGCTGGCGGCCGGTCGGCAGGAGATCGCGCCAGACATGGCCGTTGAGGAAGCTGGCGATGAGATAGACGGCGCCGTTGATAACGAAGAGCCAGGCGAAGAAGAAATGCCAGCGGCGGCCGGTCGACAGATCCTGATAGCTCGGCAGGGTAATCCATGACGGGAAGCCGCGCTGCCGCAACTCGCCATCGCTGCCAGCCGATAGCCCTAACACCCCCGTGGTCGTGAAAGTGGCGCCGCCAATCGTGGTTACCCCGATTGGCGCCCCATCCGGCCCATTTACGGCGCGCATGGCGAGGGCCGGCTTGTCGAAATCCGACTTCTGGCCGAAATAGAGGGCCGGATGCGCGTTGAAGATCTGCAAGCCACTCATGACGAGGACGAGAATGCAGAGAACGTTGATCCAGTGGGTGATTCGGGTGAGGACCGAATGGCGATAAACCAGGATTCGCCTGGGTCGGACACTCAATTCCGTCGTTGAAACCGACACTAGCCCCTCCCGGCGATGGCGCCCCGTTCACTCGGGAATATACGGATCGATGCGCCTAAGAGTTTCAGCCGTCCAGTCAAATCTTGATCACGAGACGGCGCGTGAGCGTGAAATCCCTGCCCAGAGCGGGGGGGGGCTCACGCCTCCGGTTGTGCGCCCTGACGCATTCGCTGCAGGCGAGCCCGGACGATCCGCAGGAATTCGCGCTTGCTGGGCTCCCGCTCGCGCGTCAGGTTAGCCGGGTGCATGCGATGGTAAAGCAGCACGTCCGGCAGCAGCATTGTGCGGAGACCCGCCTCGAGCGCGCGCATCGTCCAGTCGGTGGCGTCGCCGAAGCGGAGCGTCACGTCCAGCGGTCCCACCCGCTCGAATGCCGAGCGGCGCGCCAGCAGCGTCGGCGTCGAGTAGCCCGGCACGGCGCGCGCCCGGCGATGATCGCGATAGGCCTGCTCCTCGGCGGCGAGCGCCGCATCCCAGAACAAATCGACATGCGCATAGCAAAGATCGAGGCGTGGATCTTCGGCGAAGCAGGCGAGCTGTCGCTCGAGCTTAGCCCGGTGCCACAGATCATCCTGGTCAATGAAGGCAAGGAATTCGTGCTCTGCAGCCGCGATGCCGGCGTTGCGGGCGGAGGCGGGTCCGCCGTTTGCCTTGGCCATGTAGCGGACGAGCGGGGCGAAGGCTGCCACGACCTCGGCCGACGAGTCCGTCGAGCCGTCATCGACCACAATGATCTCGTCCGGCGCGACGGTCTGGTTGAGCACGCTCAGCAAGGCCTCGCGGAGGAAGGCGGCTCCGTTGTAGACGGGTACGATGACGCTGATGCGGGAATCGCTCATGGGCCGAGGTCGTTGAACAGTCGATCGACCAGGTTCGGGACTTTGGCCCCGGTCGGCGCGAGACGGCAACGTATCACGATAGCCATCGGTGCGGCGGCCCTGTGTTGAGTGTGAAGCACCCCGTGGCACTTTCAATTCTCGTTCTGGTTTCCGGCAATGCCGCTCATTCGTAGCCGGCTGGTCAGGCGCAGCTGGCCTGCCGGTCCAATCCATCTGCTCCTCCAGGCTGGCCTGGCTCCGGAAGCGGCAGCAGGGCGAGCCTGGTCCGTCTGGAAAGCAACCCGCGAACTCGGCGAATCGTCGGGACCGGAGCGGCGGCTTATCGCGGCCTTCTCCCGCAGGATCGAACAACTCGATCCGGCCTCTCCCTTGAAGCCGGCGATCGAGTTCCTGACGAAACAACTCTGGATCAGAGCCCAGTTCACGATTGGCGAAGCCGGGGATGCGGTCGATCGCCTGTCACGCGTCGGGATTCCGATACTGGTTCTCAAGGGCGGCTCGATCCACGCCGAAGGCTTCGCTAGTGCGGGCCGGCGATCCTTCGGCGACATCGACATCCTGGTGCCGGCCGAAAACCTGCTTGCGGCCACCGATATGCTGATCGCTTCCGGCTGGTCGTCGGCCGACGGTGACTCGCCCGCCTATCTCCGCCGGCTGGCTGAGGCGCGACTTGGAACAAACTACCAAAGGGGCGACCACGGCAAGATCGATCTCCACGCCACGCCGTTCCACTTCGTCAAGCGCGACGCGCTGCTCGAAGCGGCGCTGTGGCGCGATGCAAGGCCGGCGCATCTGGCCGGCCGCAAGGTTCTCGTGCCCGACACCGAGAACGCAATCCTCATCAGCCTCGCACACGCACCGATCAGCGGCAGCGCAGAGTGGGCCCTCGATGTTGCGACGCGCATTGCGCAACGGCCGGTCGACTGGGGCAAGCTTGTCGATCTCGCGCGCCGCCGGGGGCTGGTCCCTTCCAGTCTCGCCGGGCTCAGCTACCTGCGCCTTGCATTGGAGATTCAGGTTCCCGACAGCGTGCTGGCGGATCTGGAGCAGGCACCTGTCTCAGCCGGGGCGTGGCTGAAATACTTGTCGAATATCTCAAACCGTAGGCCGCGAAACCTCGCCGAGAAGGCCGTCAGCCGCGTCGCCGACCGGCTTGTCCAGAGAGAGGGCTATTCGGTCTTCATCAAGGATCAGGAGGAGGTGACGGTAACCCGCCCTCTCCGCCTGCCGTCGTGGCGGCGTTCGCCGAAGGCTACGATCATCGTCGACGCCTTTCTCGACGAAAGGCATGGGCTGGTCGTCCCCGGTGGCCCGCCCGGGCGACGCCTGGCGGTCCGGATATCCATGGCGCAGCCGCGCCTGTCGCGGCGGGTCTACTTCGACGTTACCGCCGATGGCGTCGCCATTGCCCGCCTCCGCGCTCGGCTGGGCCCGCCCGAAGGCGCCGAGAAGACGTTGACGTTCCGGGTTCCGCTTCCGGAGACGCAGTCTTCGGAAACCTGCATTGTCATTGAAGCGCGGCCGGCACGGTTCGTGGCGCCGAGCGCGACGGAGGACTTTCGCGCCGAATTCGCGGCGATTCCGTTTCGCTTGCTTAGCGCGGTTGTGCTCTAAGATTACGCTTCCTTCGGAGTCGTTCGATC
>JBDTLN010000029.1:0-10822 GCA_039934795.1 Bauldia sp.
GGGCGATGCTCGAGGCGGCCGGCAAGCGCGTCCACGTCTATACCTCGCCGCATCTTGTGCGCTTCCACGAGCGCATCCGCCTGGCCGAGCCGGACGGCGGACGGTTCGTCGACGAGGACGAACTCGCCGACGCGCTCATCCGCGTCGAGAAGGTCAATGACGGTCGGCCGATCACCCAGTTCGAGATCACGACGGCGGCGGCGTTCGAGCTGTTCGCCGACACGCCGGCCGACATCCTCCTTCTCGAAGTCGGCCTCGGCGGCCGGCTCGACGCCACCAACATCGTCGAAGCGCCGCTCGCCGCGGTGATCACCTCGATCTCCATCGATCATGAGAAATTCCTCGGCGACAACCTGACGTCCATCGCCCATGAGAAGGCCGGCATCCTCAAGCGCGGCCGGCCGGCGATCATCGCGCCGCAGGCCGACGCGGCGCTGATTGAGATCGAGGAGCAGGCCGGGCGGAAGCGCGCCGACCTCTTCGTCGCCAATCGCGACTGGGTGGCCTATGCCGAGCGCGGACGCCTCGTCTACCAGGACGAAGACGGACTTCTCGACCTGCCGAGCCCGCGCCTCGTCGGGCGCCACCAGTTCACCAATGCCGGTACGGCCATCGCCACGCTCCGGCGGGCCGGCCTCGGCCTGACAACGGCAGCAATCGAGACCGGGCTCGCCACTGTCGAATGGCCAGCACGGCTTCAGCGGCTGACGGCGGGGCCGCTGGTCGCCGGGGCCAGGCTCCAGTCGGAGGTCTGGCTCGATGGCGGGCACAATCCCGGCGCCGGGATGGTCGTCGCCGAGGCGATGGCCGACCTTGAGGAGCGCGTGCCGCGGCCGCTGATCCTCATCTCCGGCATGCTCAACACCAAGGACCCGGTCGGGTTCTTTCGCCCCTTCGCCGGCCTGGCGCGGCGCGTCTACACCGTGCCCGTGCCGTCCTCGCAGGCCGGGCGCGACCCGGCGGAACTCGCGGCGCTCGCCGCGGAAGCCGGGCTCGTCGCCGAGGCGGTGCCCGATATCGAGACGGCGCTGGGACTGATCGCCGACGACACGACCATCGACCGGCCGCCGCGCATCCTCATCTGCGGATCGCTATACCTCGCCGGTGCGGTGCTTGCCGCCAACGGCATGGCGCCGCGCTAAACGGGCGCAAACGAAAAACGGGAGCCAGGGGCTCCCGCTTTTCGGCATTTCAGCAAAGAGATCAGAGAGAGCCGCGGATCCAGTCCGACAAGCGGCTCTTCGGCATCGCACCGACCTGCATCGCGGTCGGCTCGCCGTTCTTGAACATGATGAGCGTCGGAATCGAACGGACGCCGTAGCGCATCATGATGCTCGGATTTTCGTCGACGTTGAGCTTGGCAATCTTGACCTTGCCGTCAAGTTCGGTGGCGATCTCCTCGAGGGCCGGAGCGATCATGCGGCAAGGGCCGCACCACTCCGCCCAGAAATCGACCACGACGGGCTCGGACGATCCGAGAACGTCGATGTCGAACGAGGCATCGGTTACTGTTGCAGGCGCCATGGCGCGGGGACCCTTTCGGAACGATTCTTGAGTAGGAAGATTGCACGGAAGTTAGGAACATGGCCTTCAATCGTCAAGAAACGCTATTGTTCCGTCACGGATTGGCTGTAAGGCGGCCATTGCATAGCTCCGCTATTGCCCGGCCAGCGCCACCTCGACAGAATCCATTGATTCTGCTGGTACTTCCATGAGCGACGGGCGGTCCGTCCAGAGAATCGCGGCAACCACCGGCCGGCCGGGATACAGCCTTGCGAGCACGCGCCGGTAGAGCGCCAGCTGCGCGATATAGTCGCGTGGCACCTTTGCCAGCGCTTCCGGCGCCGGCCGGTTGGTCTTGTAGTCGACGATCAGCACCCGATCCGGGGTAACGGCAAGCCGGTCGAGGCGGCCGGCAATGACCGCGTCGCCGCCGGCCTGCGCGAAGGTGCCGGCAATCTCGACCTCGGCACGGCTGCCCTCGGCGAATACCGGAGCAAAGGCCGGATCGTTGAGGATCGCTATGACTTCGGCAAGCAGCGCCTCGCGATCGGTCCGCTGCGGAGCGAAGGCCGCCAGATAGAGGCGGCCGGTCTCGGCGCGCGTTGCCGGCGGATGGTCGGGAAGCGATTGCAGGAGGCGATGAACGAGGCGGCCGCGGTCGAGGGCGGCATCCGGATCGGACGCGGCGCCAACGGGCGTTGGCCTGACGGGAAAATCCTGCGCCCCATCCGACAAGGCCGCCGATGGCGACATGCGCCGCATCGCCGGTGGCGGCGGTGGCGCGTCACGAGTCACCCAGTCGGGAAGCGCGGACGGCGGCGAAACAGTCCGCGGGGCGGTGATTGCTGCGGCCGCCGCTTCGCCGGGCCGCCATTCCAGTGCGACGACGTTGCCCTCGGCGTCCGTGCTCACAACGCACTCGGCCTCCAGCGCCTGCCTGATCAGCGGATGCCAGCGCGCGTCTTCGTTTCGCTTCTGCTTGTCGATGCCGACGACATAGAGCCGGTCGCGGGCCCGGGTCATGCCGACATAGAGGAGGCGGCGATACTCCTCCTCGTTCCTGGCGCGGGCAGCCTTGACGCGATCCTTGACCCGCGCTGGCATCGCCTTGACCGACCGCATCCAGACCACCGGGCCGGGATCGACCGGGTCGTATTCCGTTTCAAGAAACAAGGCGCGCGAATCGTGAAGCGCGATGGACGGGGCGGTGCCGTTGTCGACGAGGAACACGATGTCGGCCTCCAGCCCCTTGGCGCCGTGCACGGTCATCACGCGGACTTCGTCGCGGAGCGTATCGGTGTCGCGCTTGATCTCGGTTTCGCTGGTCGACAACCAGGCGAGAAATCCTTCCAGCGACGGGACGTTGCCCTGCTCATAGGCGAGCGCCACGGCAAGGAACTCGTCGAGCACGTCGTCGGCTTCCGGTCCCAGGCGCTGGAGAAACGCCTTCCGCCCGCGCTCGCCCGCCAGGATGCGGGCAAAGAAGCCGTGCGGGTCGCGATAGTCGGCTTCGCTCCGCCAGCCTTCGAGAAGGTCGAGCGCCGCCGCGAAATCCGCACGCCCTTCGGCCTTGCCGCGAAGCACCGCCCAGAGGCTCCGCCGGCCGCGGTCATGCGCCAGTTCGTAGAGCGCGTCTTCATCGAGGCCGATCAGCGGGCTCTTGAGAAGTGCGGCGAGCGACAGGTCGTCCTCGGGGGTCAGGACCACCCGGCCGAGCGCCACAAGGTCCATGACGGCGATGTGATCGGTGAGCACCAGGCGGTCGGCGCCGGCAATCGGCACGCCGCCGGTCTTGAGGGCCCGGTTGATGGCCTCGGTCAGGGCGCCCCGGGTGCGGGTCAGGATGCGGATGCCGCCCGGCCGGATCGGCTTGCCTGTTGCTTCCAGGCACTCGCCGCCGTCGAGCCAGCCCTTGATCGTCCGGGCAAGCCGCTCGGCCAACTGGACCTCCGGGCTTTGCTTGCCGAGATAGTCGATGGGCGTCGACCAATCGAGCGCCTCCGGTTTCTCCGGCGGCTCGCAGCGCGGCCAGATCACCACCCGGCCCGGCTCGTCGCGACGGCGCGCCGTGTGGAGCGGGGCACGCATCTCCGTCGAGAGGCCGCGATGGACTTCGGCGGGCATGAAGACCGCGTCAACCGCTTCAAGGATGACGGGCGTCGAGCGAAAAGAAAGATGGAGTTCGAGGTCAGACCAGGCGTAGTCGGCGGCCAACGCCTGCCGGGAGAGCTTTTGTTGCATGCCGGTGAACCAGGCGGGCAGCGCGCCCTGGAAGGAGAAGATCGACTGTTTCTCGTCGCCGACGGCGAAGAGGGTGCGGATCGTGTCGCTGGCGCCGGCGCCGGCAAAGAACTCGGCAGCCAGCGCTTCGACCACCTGCCACTGGCGCGGGCTGGTATCCTGCGCCTCGTCGACGAGGATGTGGTCGAGGCCGCGGTCGAGCTTGTAGTGAACCCAGCGCGCCGCATCGCTGCGCAGCAGCAGGCGCACCGTCCTGACGACAAGATCCTCGAAGTCGAGCGCGCCGCGCACCCGCTTCAGCCGCTCGTACTCGGCGATCGCGGCGTCGGCGAGGTGGAGCATGGCAACCGTCGTCTCGAACAGCTCGGCGGTGCGAATGCGGTCGACCAGCGCTTCGAGGCGACCGGCCTCGGCATCGACGAGATCGGCAAGGCCCGGCCACTGCTGGCACACCGGCTTGGTTACCGGCGCTGAACGCGGCTTGCCATCGTCGGTGAAGAAGAAGTCGAGCCACGCTTCAATCCGGAGATTGGCATCGTCGGACTCGGCAAAAGGCGCGAGCCGAACCGCAGCCTTGCTATCCTTGTCTCCGCTCGCGCGGAGCATGCCAAGCAGGTTGCTCACCCCCGCGACGTCCAGCGGCGCGCCGTCGATCACCTCGCGGCGAAGCGCCTCGGATGACTCGCCGGCGGCGACCCCGAGGTCCCGCCGAAGCGCCGCGATCGCCCGATCGAGCGAGCCGGCTGCGGCGATCCAGCCGTAGATGGCGTCCCGCTTCTCCACGAACTCGGCAACCGACTGGTCGACGGTGAAGTCGCCCGAGATGGTCAGCACCGTCCGCAGCGCCTTGCCGAGGCGACCGTCCGGCTCGGCGGCGGCCCGCTCCAGCATCGCGCTCCGCGCCAGATCGGCGAGCGCCTGCTGGCCGGGTTCGTCGAGCACCTCGAAATGGCCGGCGACATTGGCTTCGAACGGGAAAAGATGAAGCAGCCGTTCGCAGAGGGCGTGAATGGTCTGGATCTTCAGCCCGCCCGGCGTGTCGAGGGCGCGGGCAAAGAGACGCCGGGCCCCGGCGAGCATGGCCGCGTCGGGTAGCGCGCCCTCGATCGCGGCCAGTTCCTCGGCGAGCTCCGCATCGGGCAGCGTTGCCCAGCGGCCGAGCTCCTCGAAGACGCGCTTGGCCATCTCCGCCGCGCCGGCCTTGGTGAAGGTCAGGCAGAGGATGCGCGACGGGTTGACGCCGGCGAGGAGCAGGCGGATCACGCGGCGCGACAGGACGAAGGTCTTGCCTGAACCGGCATTAGCCGACACCCAGGCCGAGGCAGCGGGGTCCGTGGCCGCGGACTGGCTTCGCTTGGTCTCCGGGTCGACCGGTTCGCCACGCTTCGAACCCGCACTCATGACGGAGGGCCCGCCATGATTTCGTCCTCGTGGCTTTCGACCAGCGCCCATTCGCGCACCCGCGCAAGGTGATCGTAGTCGCCGACGAAGCGCCGGTTGTTGATCATCAGCGGCCGAGCCCGGGAGAGATAGGGCTTCGCCTCGTCGTCAAACGCCGTCAGCAGGGCGACGAGCATGACGTGGGCGCGGTCGGCGAGTTCGTCGGCCGTTTCCTTGCGGTTGGCGGCAACCGCCGACTGGTAAGGCTCGCCGCGGCCGGCCTTGCCGAGGCCGAGCCAGGCAAGGTCGGCGACGCTCCTGCTGGCGAGCGGCTCGGCGAGTCCGGCGTCAAATGCGCCGGCCCGCGCCATCGCCGCTTCCAGCGTCATCTGCGGCGTCAGGCCGGCGAATACCGACCGCTCGCCCGCCGGCGGCGATCCCGTCTTGAAGTCGTAAATCGCCAGCGTGCCATCGCCCATGAGATCGATCCGGTCGGCGCGACCGCGAAGGGTAAACGCTCCGGAAGCGAGCGGCACGACCAGCGCGCCTTCGATTTCGGCATGGCGCGTTTTGACGGAAGAGGCGCGGGCGCGCTCCCAGGCGATGAACCAGCGGGCGATGGTCTGGAAGCGGAGCGACCAGACGGCGTGGACATCGGGAAAGGCGGCAATCTCTTCCAGGAGCGCCGCGCCGATCGCCCGCAGCCGCGCTTCGGCGGCTTCGTCGAACGAGCCGGTCCAATCCTTGATGAAGCTGCCCAGCGCCTCGTGGACGATGGTGCCGCGGGTGGCGTAGTCGGGCGCCTTGCCCAGCGGATCGAGGGGACGGAGCTTGAGGATGTGCTTGGCGTAGATCGCATAGGGATCGCGGATCAGCGTCTCGATCTCGGTGATCGACAACCGCTTCGGCCGCACCGCGAGCGGCGGCTTCGGCATCGGCCGGGGCGCGTTCTTGACCGGCCCGGCTGGGACATCCAGCCGCCGCGCCAGATCCCGCCACGTATCGCCGCGCGCGGTCAGTTGCCCGGCGGCTTCGCCGCCGATCAGCGCCGCCAGGCGTTGCAGCCAGCGCGACTCGACCGTCGGCGTGCCTCCGCGCTTCAGGGCTCGGGTGACGATGACCCGCGGCGCCGCGACGAAGGCGGCGAAGTCGTGCGCCGCCTGTCCGATGCGGCGCTCGGGCGGCGGCAAGCCGACCTCGGCACGCATGGTGCGCGACAGGAACGGATCGGTGCGCGGTTCAGCCGGCCAGACGCCCTCGTCGAGACCGCCGAGAATAAGGAGGTCGACGGACTGCAGGCGTGCTTCGAGCGTGCCCCAGATGTGGATGCGCGGATCGGCGCCGGGGCGCCGCGGCACCGCGACGCCGGCGAGCAGCGCGTCGAGGAACGGCGGGAACTCGTCGGGCGAAAGGCGCAGCCCGTCCCCCTCCTCGGCGAGTCCCGCCACGAGGCCGGCCAAAGCCGTGCCGCCGGCCGTGGCCCAGAGCAGCTCCACGCCGGCGCCGTCATCGGCCGCCTGTGTCAGCGCGGCGAGAAGGCGCTGGCTCAGTACCGCGACCGACAACTGGCCCTCGCCGAGGGCCGCTTCGAGCGGGCCGAGGACGCGGGCGAGCGACTCGACGAGTAGGGCTGCACGATCCCAATCCTCCGGCCACAGGCGCTGGCGCGCCGGCGACGGGTGACGGATTTTTGAATCGTCCGCCTCGGCCCGAGCCGCCTCGAGAGCAGTTTTCAGGCCGGCAATGCCCCCGGTGACGCGGCGGCCGCGAAACAGCGCCAGCTCCAGCGCCCGCGCGGCGCGGCGGCATTCCGGCCGCGCCATGCCGAAAGCGGCGAGCGGATGCTTCAGGAGGGCGAGGAGCGTTACCGGATCGGCGCCACCGAAGACCGTCTCGACGAGGAGCCGGGCGAAGATCCCCTCGGGCAGGCCGGAAAGCGGAGCGCCGGCCGAATCGTCCACGACCAGTCCCCAGCGGCTCAGCTCGGCGGCAACCCGCCGGGCGAGCGTGCGGTCGGGCGTCGCCAGCGCAGCGATCCTGACGCCGTCCTCCAGCGCCTGGCGGAAGGCAAGAGCGATGGCGAGCGCTTCCTCCTGCTCGTTGCGGGCGACAACAAGCCCGACACCGGCCAGACCGGCTTCCACCGACCGCGCCGACAACTCCATCTGCCGGAAGGCGGACCAGGCGTCGGTGGTCTCCGCCGGCCGCATGGCCTCGGCGACGATGCGGGTGCGCAAAGCCAGTGCCGGCGGCGATTCGCCGAGCGCCTCGACCTCGTCCCGGGCGATGCCGATGGTGGCGATCAGCTGCTTCAGGGCCGCCTGGGGATGACCCCAGGCACGGGCATCGCCGTCACCGCCAATCGCCGCCCAGGCCGCGTCGTCGAGCCCGGTATCGAGGCCGGGAAGGACGACGGCGCCGCGCGGCAGATGCGCGATAGCCTTCAGCAGCTCGGCTGTCGCCGGGATGGAGCCCGTCGAGCCGGCGGCGATGGTCACGCCCCGGCGGCCGGGCAGGCGGATCGCCTCGGCGCGGATGAGTGCGTCGCGGCGCGCCGTCGGGTCGGCGCGGCCGAGTTCGGTGAGGCGCCGTGGCCAGAACTCGGCGGCGATCTTCAAAAAGTCGAGGGTGACGCGGAAATAGCCGGTCTGGTCGTCAGGGGCGAGGCGCGCGACAGCGTCGAAGGAAAGTCCGGCGATGGCCATGTCGTCGATGAGCCGCGCCAGGTCGGCGGCAAGGCGCGCCGCATCGGCGGGCGACGCCGGAATCAGGATCTCCTCGCTCGGCCCGAGGCGCAACATCTCGTTCCGCACCGTCCGTCCCCAGGCCAGCGTCAGCTCGGTGAGGATGAGCTGGCGGGCGAGTGGCGAGACCGCCGGTGGCAGCGTCAGGCGGTCCGCCGGGGCCTCGATCCCCGGATCGAGAAGATGCGCTTCCTCATCGGCATCGCCGATCGGCCGGACCGACGGCAGGATCGCCGCGTCGCGGCCGAGGCGCTCGGCAAGAAGGTCGCGGAGGGCGCGCACCGCGCGGCGGGTGGGCAGAAGGATCGTGACGTCGGCAAGACCGAGCGGGTCGCTACGGTCGACCTCCGCCAGCCGGCCGTCGAGCAAGGCATCGGCAAGCGTCGGCAGGAATGGCGCGCCGGCGGGAATCGAAAAGACGTTGGGGCGGGACCGCCGGTCTCCGGTCATTGCCCCAGTTTACGCAGCGCTATCGGCGATTGAAAGTTCCGCTTCGCTGATCGCCTCGGGCGTGCCGACATGCAGCCAGAAGCCGTCGAGGCGGACGCCGAACAGGCGGCCCGCCTCGATGGCGCGGTTGAAAAGAAGATTGAGCGAGAAGGCGCCGGGCGGGCAATCGGCGAAGAGCCGCGGATGCAGGATCGCCGCGCCGGCATAGACGAAGGGCGCCACCTCGCGCTCGGCGCGGCGCGTCAGGCGGCCAGATGCATTCATGCGGAAATCGCCGCGCGCGTCGTAGCCGATCGAGCGGACCGTCGAGGCAAGCAGGAGGAGCGCGTCCATGCGCTCGCCATCCCACGCGCCGGCGAGCCAATCGAGATTGGGACGCGGGCCTTCGACCCAGAAGGAATCGGAATTGAGCAGGTAGAAAGGCTCGCCATCGAAATTCGGCAAGGCCCTGGCGATGCCGCCGCCGGTATCGAGGAGGGCTTTCCGCTCGTCGGAGATGACAATCTCGGGGCGCTTCCATTTGCGGACATGGGTGCTGACTAGGTCGGCGAGATAGTGGACGTTGACCACCGCCGTCTCGACGCCGGCCCGCTGCAGGCGGTCGAGGCCGTGGTCGATGAGGGCGCGCCCGTTCACCTCGATGAGCGGCTTGGGGACGGTGGCGGTCAGGGGACGCATGCGCTTGCCGAGGCCGGCGGCGAGGATCATGGCGCGCTTCGGTCGGATGGCGGTCGGTCCGGTCATGAATCATTCCTGCGGCGGCAGGTGCCTCTCATACCAGAGGCGATAGTCGGACAGAACCGGATGGGAGAGGTTTCGTTGGAGATATTCACCGACTCGTGAAAGATGCTTCAGATATCCCGGCTTGCCCCCCTGAACCGCCAAACGCGCAAAGATTCCAAGGACTTTGGTCGTGCGCTGCGCCCCGGCGATGGCATAGGCGCTGATGAAATTTTCAGCATCGAAGGCGGCATCGGCGGCCTGGCGAAGCGCGACATAGTGCGCGCGCAGCCGCGCTTCGAGTTCCGCCGGCACGGTGACGCGTGCGTCCTGGAGGAGCGAGGCGACGTCGTAAGCTGACGGTCCGTAGAGCGCGTCCTGGAAATCGATCAGCCCGACGCGCTGCACGCCGGCCCGCTCCGCCAGCCAGAGGAGGTTGGGTGAATGAACGTCGCGGAGCACCCAGTTCTGCTCGGCCGCGGCAAGGCGGGCGGAGAGCGCCGTCCAGATCGCTGCGAAGTCCGACCGCGCGGCGGCATCGAGCGGCATGCCGCGATAGGGCATGTACCAGTCCGCCATCAACTCGACCTCGATGGCGAGAGCGCCGCGATCGTAGGGCGGGAGGCGGTAAATACCGGCGTCCGAGCGGAGTTCGGCGGGACGAAACCGGCTGTGGATGGCGGCCAGCACCTCGACGGCGGCGGTATAGCGCCCGGCGTCCGGCAAGCCGTCGTCGCGGAGGACGCCCTCGGCGCCGAAGTCTTCCAGCAGCAGAAATCCCGCCGACGGATCGCCGGCAAAAATCTCGGGCGCGGAGAAGCCCGCGTCGCGGAGCGCGGCGTCGATGGCCATGAAGGGTCCGACGTCGCGCGTGCGGTGGGCGATCGCATCGTAGGAGAGCCCATCCTTGAGTGGCGGGCCTTCCGGCCGCGCCTGCCAGTTCATCAGCACGGCGCTGCGGCCGGCCATCGCGACGCGCTCATAGATGCGGGTCGATGCGTCGCCCTGAAGGTGACGGCGCGTCGCGCCCGTCCAGCCGGCAGCATCCAGAAAAGCGCGGATGGCGCGGCTGCGGGCGATCCGCTCACCGATCGGACCCGTCGCGGTCAGGGTGGCGCGACGGCCCGCGCCCGCGATCGCCAGCCCGATGTCGAGGCTCTCGGCAGGCAAGCGTCCTCTCCCCCGCTCGGGCCACTCGACGAGGGCGGCGCCCTCGCCCAGCGCATCATCGAAACCGAGTTCGTCAAGTTCCTCCGGCGCCGCCAGCCGATAGAGGTCGAAATGGGCGACCGGCAGCCGGCCGCCCGGATAGGTCTGGACCAGCGTGAAGGTCGGGCTCGGCACTTCCAGCGCGGGATCGTCGGCGAGGGCGCGGAGAAGCGCCCGCGCCACCGTCGTCTTGCCGGCGCCGAGGCCGCCGGCGAGCGCCACGACATCGCCCGGCGCCAGCATCGCGGCGATATCCTCGGCTAGCGCGACCGTCGCAGCCTCGTCAGGTAGATCGATGGTGAATTGGCGTGGCGGCATGGCCTTCGAGCGGTTCGTCGCGCTTGATACGAGATGCCGCATCGCGGCGAAAGCCGTCGGCCTATTCGGCCGCGACCGCCATGCGGCCGGGGCCGGGGCGGGTGGGAAGGCGGACGATGGCGGTCGTGCCGCGGCCATCGCGGCTCTCCATATCGACGGTGCCGCCGTGCAGCGAAACGAAACTCTTGACGATCGAGAGGCCAAGGCCGGCGCCGCCACGACCGCGGCCGCGCGGCTGGCTGGCGAAGCGCTCGAAG
>JBDTLN010000030.1:0-10741 GCA_039934795.1 Bauldia sp.
TGCCGAAGCCGAGGGCACGGATCAAGGCGCGATGGACGATGAGGTCGGCATAACGGCGAATTGGCGAAGTGAAATGGGCGTAGCGCCTGAGGTTGAGCCCGAAGTGCCCGATATTCTCCGGATGGTACTCCGCCTGCGACTGGGTGCGCAGCACCACCTCGTTAAGCAGCGGTCCGTGCTCCGAGGTCTTGGCCCGTTCGAGGATGCGATTGAAATGCGAGGGGCGGAGATTGCCGGCCTTCGGCAGGTTCATCTCGATCGAGGCAAGGAAATCGCGCAGCGCCTCGAGCTTGGCGAGGGAGGGCGCATCGTGAATGCGATAGACGAGGGGCGACTTCCTCGCCTCGAGGGTCTCCGCGGCGGCGACATTCGCCTGGATCATGAACTCTTCGATGAGGCGGTGCGCTTCGAGACGCTCGGGACCAACGATGCGGTCGATCGCGCCGTCCGGCTTCAGTATCACTTTCCGCTCGGGCAAATCGAGATCGAGCGGCGCGCGCTCGTCGCGCCCGATCTTCAGACATTGATAGGCTGTCCAAAGGCTTGCGAGCGAGTCCCTCACAGTCTGATTCAACTCACCCGATCGGCCTTCGAAGGCGTCCTGGGCCTGCCGATAGGAGAGCTTGGCGCCCGAACGCATCATGATGCGGGCGAAGCGGTGGTTCTTCTTGCGGCCGTCAGCCGAGAAGACCATGCGGACGGCGAGGGCGGGACGGTCTTCGCTCTCCCGTAGCGAGCAGAGGTCGTTGGAGATGCGTTCAGGCAGCATCGGTACGACCCGATCCGGGAAGTAGACCGAGTTGCCGCGCTTCAGCGCCTCGCGGTCGAGGGTGCTGCCTGGTCCAACATAAGTGGCGACATCGGCGATGGCCACGGTAACCAGGAACCCGCCGCGATTGTCCGGGTCTGGGTCCGGCTCGGCGTGGACGGCGTCGTCATGATCCTTGGCGTCGGGCGGGTCGATGGTGAGGAGGGGAAGGGAGCGCCAGTCGTCGCGGCCGGCCATCGACGCGGGCCGGGCCTTCTCGGCCTCGGCAAGAACGTCGGGTGGGAACACGTGCGGGATGCCATGTTCGAGAATAGCGATGAGGCTCACCGCCTTCTCGCTCTTCATCGAGCCGACGATCTCGCGGATGCGGGCACGGTTGAGGCCGAAGCGCCCCGCGGGCGTCACTTCGACCAGGACGAGGTCGCCATCCTTTGCGCCCTTGGTTTCGTCGGGTTCGACGCTCAGTTCCTTCTGCTTGCGGTCGACCGGTTCGATACGCCCGCCGCCACCGGGGTTGGCGCGGAAAACGCCAACGACCGCCGTCGGCGTCCGGTCGAGGACCTTGATGACGCGTGCACTGAAGACGGGGCCACCGGCCTCGCCGGGCGTCAGGCGCGCCAGGACGCGATCGCCGACACCCGGGGCGGGACCCGGAGTGGCTCGCTGTGCCACGATCAGTATTTTGGGGGGTGTTCCCCTCTCCGGCGGCCATTCGGCCGGCTCGGCGACAAACTCGCCATCGGCATCGCGGCCGCTGATGGTGAGCACGGAGACTTCGGCGAGGTCGTCGGGGCGTTTCAGCCGGCGATGCTTCTTCTCGACCAGGCCGTCATCGGAGAGGCTCTTCAAGAGCGCCTTGAGGGCGATGCGGGCGCCGCCGGTGATGCCGAAGGCGCGGGCGACTTCGCGCTTGCCGGCCTGGCCGGGGTGTGCGCCGATGAACTCGACGATCTGTTCGCGGGTGGGGAAGGGCGCTGTGGCCCTGGGTTTCTTGGATTTCGGTTTGGGTGGCTGCTTAGCCAAATGGATTACTCGGGTTTGCCCGTTTTCTTCTTGGCGCGCGGTTTGCGCGCCGGGCGTTTGGAGGGGCCTTTCTCGGCCTTGGCGGCTAGGAGGGCGAGCGCGGCGTCGAGCGTCACGCTTTCCGGATCCATGCCGCGTGGCAAAGTGGCGTTGAGTTTGTTGTGACTGACATAGGGGCCGTATTTGCCGTCGCGGACGGTCACGGCGCCGCCGCCCGGATGATCGCCGAGCGACTTCAGGGCCTTTGGCGTGGCGCGATTGCCGCGACGACCGCCGCCGGCGAGCTTTTCGGCAATGAGGGTGACGCCGCGGTTGAGCCCGACGCTGAAGACTTCCTCGACAGAATCGAGATTGGCGAAGGTGCCCTCGTGGAGGACGAAGGGACCGTAGCGCCCGATGCCGGCGGTAATCGGCTTGCCGCTCTCGGGGTGGAGTCCGACCTCGCGCGGCAGGGCGAGAAGGGCGAGCGCCCGGTCCATGTCGATCGTGACAGGGTCCCAGCCCTTGGGGATGCTGGCGCGCTTCGGCTTCTCGTCCTTGCTCTCGGCCTCGCCGAGCTGAAGGTAAGGCCCGAAGCGGCCCGTGCGCACGGTCACGTCGAGGCCCGTCTCCGGGTCCTGGCCGAGCACGCGCGTGCCATTGAGGCCGCTCTCTTCGCCATTGCCGTTCTCCCCGGCAGCGGCGAGCTGGCGGGTAAACCGGCACTGGGGATAGTTGGAACAGCCGACGAAGGCGCCGAATTTGCCGAGCTTCAGCGACAGCTTGCCGTTGCCGCAACTGGGGCATTGCCGCGGATCGCCGCCATCGGCTCTCGCCGGGAAGATGTGCGGCCCGAGCAGTCCGTTGAGCGATTCCAGCACTTCGGAGACACGCAGGTCGGTGGTGTCCGCGACGGCCGACGAAAAATCGAGCCAGAAGTCGCGCAGGACTTCCTTCCACGACAGGTCGCCGGCGGAAATCTTGTCGAGCTTCTCCTCGAGGTCGGCGGTGAAGTCGTATTCGACGTAGCGCTCGAAGAAGCTCTCGAGGAAGGCGGTGACAAGGCGGCCCTTGTCCTCGGGGATGAGCTGCTTCTTTTCGAGGCGCACATAGCCGCGGTCGCGCAGCACCGAGAGGGTCGCGGTGTAGGTCGACGGGCGGCCGATGCCGAGCTCTTCCATCTTCTTGATGAGCGTCGCCTCGGTGTAGCGGGGCGGCGGTTCGGTGAAGTGCTGCTCGACGGCGATGCCGAGTTCTGCGAGCTGGTCGTCGACATTCATCGGCGGCAGGCGACCGTCGTCCTCGTTTTCGGCCTGCGGGTCGGTGAGTGCGGCTTGCTTTTCGACCTCAACATCGCGGCCTTCCTGATACACGGCGAAATAGCCGTCGAAGCGGACGACCTGGCCGGTGGCGCGGAGCGCCACGGGCTTGGGCCCCGAGCCAGCCGCGATGTCGACCGTGGTGCGCTCCAGTTCGGCGGACGCCGTCTGGCTCGCCATGGTGCGCTTCCAGATGAGGTCGTAGAGGCGCGCCTGGTCCTCGTCGAGTGAGCGGCGGATCGATTCGGGACGGCGGAAAAGGTCGGTTGGGCGGATCGCCTCGTGCGCTTCCTGGGCGTTCTTGGCTTTGGCCTGGTAGTAGCGCGGCGTCTCCGGGACATAGCGGTCGCCGAAGCCGGAAGCGATGGCGCGGCGGGTGGCGGCGATCGCTTCGGGGGCCATCTGGACGCCGTCGGTGCGCATATAGGTGATGAGACCGACGGTCTCGCCCTCGATCTCGATGCCCTCGTAGAGACGCTGGGCGATCTGCATGGTGCGGGCAGCGCCGAAGCCGAGTTTCCGCGATGCTTCCTGCTGGAGGGTCGAGGTGGTAAAGGGCGGCGGCGGGTTGCGCTTGACGGGCTTCGCTTCGACCGAAGTGACACGGTAGTCGCCTGATTTCAGCGCAGCCTCGACCCGCCGGGCAGTGGCTTCGTCGGGAATGTCGAGGCGGCCGAGCTTCTTGCCGTCGGCGCCGACGACGCGCGCGACGAAACGGCCGCCGTTCGGCGGCTCCAGCGTCACCTCGATCGACCAGTACTCGCGGGGCTTGAAGGTCTCGATCTCGTTCTCGCGGTCGCAGACGAGGCGGAGCGCGACCGACTGGACGCGGCCGGCGGAGCGAGCGCCAGGGAGTTTCCGCCACAGCACCGGCGAGAGGGTGAAGCCGACGAGATAGTCGAGAGCGCGGCGGGCGAGATACGCATCGACCAGCGCGTCGTCGATCTGTCGAGGGTGCTTCATCGCCTCCAGGATCGAATCCCGGGTGATGGCATTGAAGACAACCCGCTCGACCGGCTTGCCCTTCATCACCTTCTTGTCGCGGAGGAGTTCCAGGACATGCCACGAGATCGCTTCGCCCTCGCGGTCGGGATCGGTAGCGAGGATGATCCGGTCGGCGTCCTTGGCAGCCTTGGCTATATCGGCCATGCGCTTGCCGGACTTGCCGTCGACTTCCCAGGTCATGGCGAAATCGTCATCAGGCCGGACCGAGCCGTTCTTCGAAGGCAGGTCGCGGACATGGCCGTAAGAGGCGAGGACCTGGTAGCTCGGCCCCAGATACTTGTTGATGGTCTTGGCTTTGGCGGGGGATTCGACGATGACGAGATTCATGGACGCCGCACGCTGGGGCCGCGAGCCGGAGGCTCTCTACCCGATGGAATTGGGGTGAACCGGTAGAGACACAAAGACCGGGTCTCCGGGCGCATCCGGCTCGGGGCCGGGACAATCCGGCAATCGGCAGGGGCTGTCAATCGACCCGCCGAGGCCCGAAGACAGCCAACTTCGGTCCAAAAGCATAACCGATTAGTTGCAGGGACTTGCGCATTATTGCTCGCGAAGGTTATAGTTGTAATTGATATACTCTCTATGGTTGTATCGACGTGTGGCTGCGCGGGGCTGACAGCCGGGCGAGAAAAACATGATCGAAGAAAAGTCCGACCGGCGCGATGCGGAGGACACGGCGGTCTATATTCAGAGGATGGCCAAGGAATTGCGCGCGCTTGCCAAGGATGCCGAACTCGGCTTCCTCGCCTACCTGCTGGCTATGGTCGAGGATGACGCCGCAGCAACGGTGCGCCGGATGGCCAGCAAATAGGGACGGCTTTCTCTTTTTGCAAGGGCCGGCCCGCAGCCCGTTACGACACCAGCGACACCCGGCCCCCCGGGTGTCGCTCGGTCCTGCCGGCGAGGGCGAGTTCGAGAAGCACGAGGTGAACGATCGCCGGTCGCAGGCCGGTGAAGCGGATGATCTCGTCGAGGGCAACCGGAGTCGGGCCGAGCGCTTCGACAATCTTCGCACGATCGTCGTCTGCCGTATCGGGCGGACCGAGGTCGTCGGATGGCTCCGGCTCGTAGGCCCCTTGTGGCGGGCTCTCGCGACCCAGCATCGGTTCCAGGGCGGCGATCACGTCCTCGACCGCGGTGACGATTTCGGCGCCGTCCTTGATAAGACGATTGGTGCCGGCGGCGCGCGGATCAAGCGGCGAACCGGGCACGGCGAATACGAGGCGGCCCTGCTCGGCGGCAAGGCGCGCGGTGATCAATGAACCCGACCGGTTGGCCGCCTCGACGATGATGACGCCGACGGCGAGCCCGGCAACGATCCGGTTACGCCGGGGAAAGTCGCGGGCGCGCGGTTCCCAGCCCATCGGCATTTCGGTCAAATGGGCGCCGCCGGAAAGGATCCGCTCGGCGAGGCCGGCGTTCTCGGCCGGATAGATTCGGTCGAGGCCGCCGGCAAGGACGGCTACGGTGCCGGTTGAAATGCTGGCTTCGTGGGCCGCGGCATCAATGCCGCGGGCAAGGCCCGAGGCGACGACGTAACCGTGCCCGCCAAGGCTTGCGGCAAGCTGCATGGCGAATTTGCGCCCGGCAATAGAGGCGTTTCGTGAACCGACGATGGCGACCATCGGGCGGGCGAGGCAGGCGGCATCGCCGCGCACCGTGAGCACCGGCGGCCCGCCATCGACGTGGCGCAACCAGGCCGGATAGTCCGGCTCGCCCATCGCTACCATGCGTGCTCCGATACGTGCGGCGGCAGCAACCTCGCGCTCGGCATCCTCGAGAGAGGCGACTGCGAATTCGCCGGCCGCCCCGCTCGGCGAGAGCCGGGGCGGCGTCAAGCGCTGCGGCGGCGCTGCCGAAATGATTGATCAACTCGCGAAACGTAACAGGGCCGATATTCTCGCTGCGGATCAGGCGCAGCCAGGTCAGGCGCTGCTCGTCGGTCAGGCCGACACCCCGCGATGCCGATGGCGTACTCATTTGAGACCGATCCGGCCCTCCGATCCGATGGCGAGGCGCCGGATATTCTGGGCGTGCTTCAGCCACAGGATCACGCTGAGGATGACAAAGAGGCTGCCGATCTCTGATTGCCCAAAAAAGAACAGGGCGAGGGGCGCGGCGACGCTGGCGCTGAGGGCGCCGACCGACGAGAACCGGGTGATCGCGGCGGCGGCGAGCCAGACGACCGCGAAGACAAGCGCACTTGGCCAGTGCAGCCCGATGAGCACGCCGAGATAGGTGGCAACGCCCTTGCCGCCCTTGAAATTCAGCCAGACCGGAAAGAGATGACCGAGAAACGCGCCGAGGCCGGCGAGCAGGGCGGCTTGCGGTCCGAAATGCGAAGCGATGAGGACGGCGACCGTACCCTTCAGCGCGTCGCCGATCAGCGTCGCCGCGGCCAGGCCCTTGTGGCCGGTTCGCAGCACGTTCGTGGCGCCGATGTTTCCAGAGCCAATGGCGCGGATGTCCCCGAGGCCGGCAAAACGAGTTAGGATAATGCCGAACGGGATCGAGCCGAGGGCGTAGCCGAGGATGAGCGCGCCGATTAGGGCGGGCGCCGAGAGGGTCCAGCTCGTCGCGTCCGGCATTGCGGTGTAGTTCCCCCGAAGTCAGGCGGGAGCGTATTCGTAGACCGTGCGGCCGGCAACCAGCGTGCGCAACACGCGACCCTGGAAGCGGGCGCCTTCGAAGGGTGTGTTCTTGGAGCGCGACCGAAGCAGTTCTGCTTCGCAGATCCAGGGTGTATCCGGGTCGACGACGATCAGGTCGGCCGGAGCGCCGGGAGCGAGTTTTCCGACCTCCAGCCCAAGAATTTCCGCCGGGCGCGTGGCAAGGGCGCGAAAGAGGCCGACGAGACCGATATCGCCGGAATGAACGAGTCGGAGGGCCGCAGGCAGCATAGTTTCGAGGCCGACGGCGCCGTCAGCGGCTTCGGCGAACGGATAGCGCTTGGTGTCGACGTCCTGTGGATCGTGGCTGGAGACGACCACGTCGATGCTCCCGTCGGCAAGGCCCGCGACCATGGCCTGACGGTCGGCCTCGGAGCGAAGCGGCGGCGACAGCTTGAAGAAGGTCCGGTAGGGGCCGATGTCGTTCTCGTTCAGCGAAAGGTGGTTGATGGAGACGCCGCAGGTGACCGCGAGGCCGGCGGCCTTGGCGCGGCGGACGATGTCGAGGGACTCGGCGCATGAAATCTGCGCGGCGTGGTAGCGGCCGCGCGTCAGGCCGGCCAGCCTTACGTCGCGCTCGAGGACGACGATCTCGGCCTCCTTTGGAATTCCGGAAAGGCCAAGACGTGTGGCGACCTCGCCCTCGTTCATGACACCGGCGCCGACAAGATTCGGATCGGCGGTGTGGTGCATGACGAGGCCACCGAAATCGCGGGCGTAGGTGAGTGCGCGGCGGAGAAGCGCCGCATCCGTGATGCTACGACGCCCATCGGTGAAACCGACGGCGCCGGCCTCGCCGAGAAGGCGCAATTCCGTCATCTCCTTGCCGGCGAGGCCCTTGGTCAACGCCGCCATGGGGTGAACGCGAATTTCGGTCTCGACGCCGGCACGGCGGACGATGAAGTCGACCAGGGCAATATCGTCGATGACCGGATCGGTGTCGGGCATGGTGACAATGGTGGTGACGCCGCCGGCGGCGGCCGCGTGCCCGGCCGACATTAGCGTCTCGCGATGCTCGGCGCCGGGCTCGCCGACAAAGGCGCGCATGTCGACAAGGCCGGGTGCGACGATGGCGCCCGCGCAGTCGACGACCTCGGCGCCGGCCGGCCCGGCGCCGCGCGCCGCATCGGGGCCGGCGGCGACGATGCGTTTGTCGGCGACGATCACCGCGCCGATGGCTTCGAGGTTGCGCGAAGGGTCGATGACCCGGGCGTTGAGGAAAACCACCGGTCGATCGGTGCCGTTGAGACGGGTGGCGGCGTTCATCTATGCGTCAATCGTTAGGCAGATGGGCGGCAAGGGCTTCGAGGACAGCCATGCGCACGGCAACGCCCATCTCGACCTGCTCGCGAATGAGGCTCTGAGGCCCGTCGGCGACCGCCGAGTCGATCTCGACGCCGCGGT
The DNA here is from genome assembly GCA_039934795.1 of Bauldia sp. Taxonomy (GTDB): domain Bacteria; phylum Pseudomonadota; class Alphaproteobacteria; order Rhizobiales; family Kaistiaceae; genus CAMCWB01. Next base: position 8,169 of record JBDTLN010000030.1, read on the forward strand.
TCATCGGCCCGGGGTGCATGACAAGGGCGTCGGTCTTCGCCCAGGCAAGTTTCTCTCTGTCGAGGCCGAAGAAGTGGAAATACTCGCGCACCGAGGGAACGTAGCCGCCGTCCATGCGCTCGCGCTGCAGGCGCAGCATCATGACGATATCGGCGCCGGCTAGGCCGCGCCGCATGTCGGTGAAGACCTCGACCCCGAGGCGTTCGATGCCGGCAGGGAGAAGGGTTGAGGGACCGATGACCCTGACTGCAGCGCCGAGGGCGTTGAGGAGGAGGATGTTGGAACGGGCAACGCGGCTGTGGGCGATGTCGCCGCAAATGGCGACGACGAGGCCAGCGATCCGTCCTTTGTGCCGCCGGATTGTGAGGGCGTCGAGGAGCGCCTGGGTCGGATGTTCGTGCTGGCCGTCGCCGGCATTGATCACCGAGCAGCTCATCTTGCGGGCGAGAAGTTCGACCGCGCCCGCAGCGTGGTGGCGAACGACAAGAATGTCGGGGCGCATGGCGTTGAGGGTGATCGCGGTGTCGACAAGGGTTTCGCCCTTCTTCACCGAGGACGCCCCAATCGACATGTTCATCACGTCGGCGCCAAGACGTTTGCCGGCGATCTCGAAAGACGATTGGGTGCGCGTCGAGGCTTCGAAAAAGAGGTTGATCTGGGTGCGGCCGCGCAGCACCGCCTTCTTCTTCTCGACCTGTCGGCTGACGGCGATTTCGTCTTCGGCAAGATCGAGAAGGGCGACAATCTCGCCGGGGCTAAGCCCTTCGATGCCTAATAAATGACGGTGCGGGAAGGTAACGGCCGAAAGGGGCGGGGGCGCGTTCATTAAAGGCACCCCTATAGGGAGAGTCGGGGGAGCGGGCAAGCGCGGAATCCGCCTGCATGTTAGGGTAAACATGGGCGAATCGCCGACTGCCCGGCGATCGGAGGGGCTTTTGAGTTCGTCGTTCGATACCCATGATGTAACCAACCAGACGCTGTCCCTCGCCGGGCTCAACCTGTTCCATTCCGACCCCGGCCTCGGCGCGCTGACCGATAATCTGCCGCAATCGGTGGTCGATCAGCTGGCCGCCCATGGCAATGCATGGGGTTCGCCAGAGACGTTCGAACTGGGCCGCATCGCCAACACTTCGGTGCCGATGCTCCGGACCCATGACGCGACCGGCGCGCGGATCGACACCGTCGAATACCATCCCGCCTATCACGCGCTGATGCGGCGGAGCGTCGGGGCCGGCCTCCACACCTCGATCTGGGACGCAACCGGGGACGAAGCGAGTGTGCGGACCGTGACTCGCGCGGCGCGGCTCTACATGACGGCGCAAGTCGAAAGCGGCCATCTCTGCCCGATGACGATGACGAATGCTTCGGTTGCTGCGCTAGCGCATGCACCGGCTCTGGCCAAGGAATGGCTGCCGAAGATCCGCGCCCGCCAGTACGATTCCTCGCAGCGGCCGCCGACCGACAAGATCGGTGTCACCCTCGGCATGGGGATGACCGAGAAACAGGGCGGCAGCGACGTCTCCGCCAATACAACCCACGCGGAGGACTTGCGAGACGGTCTCTACCGGATCACCGGGCACAAGTGGTTCATGTCGGCGCCGATGAGCGATGGCTTCCTGGTGCTGGCGCAAGCCGTACAGGGCCTTTCCTGTTTCCTCGTCCCGCGCATCCTCCCCGACGGCCGGCGCAACGGCATTCGCCTGATGCGCCTGAAGGACAAACTCGGCAACCGCTCCAATGCTTCCGCCGAAGTCGAGTTCCAGGACGCCATCGCGTGGTCGATCGGCGAGCCCGGGCGCGGCGTTCAGACAATCATCGACATGGTGACACTAACCCGGCTGGACTGCGCCGTTGCCTCCGCCGGCCTCATGCGGATCGCCCTTGCCGAGGCTGCGCATCATGCGCGACACCGCAAGGTGTTCGGTATGACGCTCATCGACCAGCCGCTAATGACCCGCGTCCTCGCTGACATGGCGCTCGACGCGGTGGCCGGCGCTGCCCTCACGTTCCGGCTCGCCGAATCTTTCGATCGGGCTGGCGACGACCCGGCCGAAGCGGCTTTCGCCAGGCTGATGACGCCAGCGGTCAAGTACTGGGTCACGAAGGTCTCGCCGGCGATGATCGTTGAGGCGATGGAATGCCTTGGCGGCAATGGCTACGTCGAGGAAAGCCGGCTGCCGCGCCTCTATCGCGAGGCGCCCCTCAACTCGATCTGGGAGGGCTCGGGCAACATCATGTGCCTCGATGTGATGCGGGTATTGCGCAAGTCCTCCGAACCGCTGGAGATCGTATTAGCCGGCATCGAGGACGCACTTGGTCCGTCGGGGAAATCGACGCTGAACGTGCTCCGCGCCGCGACCGCAGTTGCCCTGGCCGACGAGGGCTCGGCGCGAATCCTCACCGAGCAGTTGGCCATGACCGTGGCCGCGTCGGCGCTTCGCCGGCGGTTTCCGTCGGTGATCGCCGACGCCTTTCTCGAGACGCGCCTCGGCAAACCGTGGCGCACCACCTACGGGATGCTCGACTCGCGCTTCGACGCCAAGGGCTTCGTCAACTATCTTTGTCCGCCGGTC
>JBDTLN010000031.1:0-10671 GCA_039934795.1 Bauldia sp.
CATCAACGATCGCAATGGCTTCACCCGCCTGCTCGAAGGCAGCCGCCGCGCCGTCGCCGGCCTCGCCGGCGCCACCATCGGCGTCGCGCCGCATAGCCTCCGCGCCGCCACGCCCGAGGAACTCGGCTTCGTCACCGCCCTCCTCCCCGATGCTCCGGTCCACATGCACATCGCCGAGCAAATGAAGGAAGTCGATGACAGCCTCGCCTGGAGCGGTCAGCGCCCCGTCGAGTGGCTCCTCGACCATGCCGCGGTGGACCGCCGCTGGTGCCTGATCCACGCCACGCACATGACCGAAGCCGAGACCGAACGCCTCGCCCGGACCGGCGCCGTCGCCGGCCTCTGCCCGTTGACCGAGGCAAGCCTTGGCGACGGCACCTTCAACGGACCCGAATGGACTGGCGCGGGGGGCGCCTGGGGCGTCGGCACCGATTCCAACATCCTGGTCGGCCTCGCCGCTGAACTCCGCCAGCTCGAATACGCCCAGCGCCTCCGCCAACGCCTCCGCAACGTTCTGGCCGACCGCGAAGGCGCCTCGACCGGCCGCAGCCTGTTCGACGCCGCCCTCGCCGGCGGAGCGCAGGCCCTCGGCGTAGCGGCGCCCGCCATCGCCGCAGGCAAGCCGGCCGACATTGTCGGCCTCGACGCCAGCCATCCTTCCATCGCCTACCGCCACGGCGACGCCATCCTCGACGGCTGGATCTTCGCCGCCGACCGGGGCGCTGTCGCATCGGTGTGGATCGGCGGCAAGGAAGCGGTGCGCGAGGGCCGCCACATCGCCCGCGACGCGATTGAGACGCGCTTCAAGACGACACTGGCGCGTTTGCTGGCGCTGTAGCCGCCCCACCCCCACCCGTCATCCCCGCGAAAGCGGGAACCCCGTAACCATTGCCGGCGGTTGGTTTTCACGCAGCGTGCGCGCGGGGCAACACATTGTGCGAATGACCACCCACCGTGGCTACTGGTTCCCCGCTTTCGCGGGGATGACGGCTGCCGCTGCGCCCGTGCTATACAGCCCCATGTCGAAGCTTCTCAGAGCGTACGATCGCAGCCGCGTCCCGCTCTACATCCAGGTTGCCTCGGTCCTCCGCCAGCGCATCGAGGCGGGCCATTGGCGGCCGGGCCAGAAGATCTCAACCCTCGTCGAGCTGGAGAAGGAGTTCCAGGTCGCCCGCGTCACCGTCCGTCAGGCGGTTGAAATCCTGCAGGAGGAGGGCCTCCTCAACTGCCGGCAGGGCCGCGGCACCTTCGTCGAAGAGAAGTCGCCGAACCGTCACTGGCTGAAGCTGGCGACGAGCTGGGACATCCTCAATCAGGCGATCAAGGACAACGTCCCGAAGCGCATCAGGGTCGACAATCCGAAGCCCTTCCCGACGCTCCGGGCCGGCGAAGGCGAGCTCGCCCCGCACTATGTCTTCCTCCGCAGCGTCCAGTTCCGCGATGGCGAACCCTACGGTCTGGTCAGCCTGCACCTGGCAAGGAGCGTCTACGACCGCGCGCCGGCCGAGTTCACCGAGCGCACCGCCCTCCCCGTCCTTGCCGGCCTCAAGGGCGTCAAGGTCGAGCACGCCCACCAGACCATCGTCATCGGCAATGCCGACCCGCAGACCGCCGATTTCCTGAAAATCGCCCTCGGCGCGCCGACCGCCGAATGCCGCCTGGTGGTCATCGACGACGAAGGTCTCGCCATCTACGTCGCCGACATCATCTACCGGAGCGACGTCGTCAAGCTGCACATCGACCTGCTCGCCGGGGCGCAGGAACGATCCCACACGGCCAATGGCCGCCGCCCGGCGCGCCCCCGGGAATCGGCTTCCGAACGCCACGCCCCAGTGTTGCTATCATCCCAAAAATAGCATCATTCTGAACCTCGGCCTTGCGGACGACGGTGAGCGGCATCGCGATGAGTGAGACGGGACAAGGTGTCGGCGCGCGCCTGATCCGCAAGGAAGACGACCGGTTCCTCCGCGGCCGCGGTATCTTCGTCGCCGACATCCGCCTCGCCGGAACCTTTGACGTGGCGTTCGTCCGGAGCCCGGTCGCCCACGCCACCATCGGCAGCATCACCGTCCCGGACGAGCATCGTGGCGCGGTCTTCACCGCCGCCGATCTCACCGGCACCAGGGCCATCCGCGCCGTCTCCAGCCTCGCCGGCTTCAAGGCCTCCGAGCAGCCGGCCCTCGCCACCGGCAAGGTCCGGCAAGTCGGCGAGCTTGTCGCCATGTGCGTCGCCCCGACCCGTGCCCTCGCCGAAGACATCGCCGCGACGGTCGCCGTCGACTACGACGAGCTGCCGGCGGTCCATGACATGCTCGCCGCCCGGCAAGCCGACTCCGCCCTCGTCCACGAGCACTGGGGCGACAATGTCTTCCTCGAAACCTTCGTCGACGTCGACATCTCGAAAGCCTTCGATGCACCGATCAAGGTCACGCGCGAAATCCGTACCTCCCGGCAATGCATGGCGCCGCTTGAGGGCCGCGGCGTCATCGCAGAGTGGGACACGCGCCTCGAGCAGCTCGTCGTCCACTCCGCCTGCCAGATGCCGCACATCGTCCGCACCGGTCTCTCGCAATGCCTCGGCCTCGAAGAAGGCCAGGTCCGCGTCGTCGCGCCCGATGTCGGCGGCGGCTTCGGCTACAAGGGCATCCTCCTCCCCGAGGAGATTTGCGTCAGCTGGCTCGCCATCCGCCTCGGCCGCCCGGTGCGTTGGATCGAGGATCGCCGCGAGCACCTGACCGCCAGCGCCAATTGCCGCGAGCATCACTACCGCATCACCGGCTATGCCGATCGCGACGGGACGCTGCGCGGCATCGACTGCGAGGCCACCGTCGATTCCGGCGCCTATTCCTCCTATCCGTTTTCCGCCTGCCTCGAAGCCGCGCAGGTCGCCAGCATCCTCCCCGGCCCCTACGAGTTCCAAGCTTATCGCTGCCGTACCTGGTCGGTCGCCACCAACAAGCCGCCGATCCTCCCCTATCGCGGCGTCGCCCGCACCGGCGTCTGCTTCGCCCTCGAACTCGTGCTCGACGCCATCGCCCGCGAGGCTGGCATCGAGCCCCATGTCATGCGGATGAAGAACCTCGTGCGGGCCGAGCAAATGCCCTTCGACAACATCACCAAGAAACATTTCGACAGCGGCGACTATCCGGAATCCCTCCGCCGCGCCGTTTCGGCCATCGGCATCGAGTCCCTGCGCGCCCGCCAGCGGATTGGCGAGGCGGACGGGCGGCTGATCGGCATCGGCCTTGCCACCTATTGCGAGCAGGCCGCCCACGGCACTTCGGTCTATTTCGGCTGGGGTATCCCGATGGTTCCCGGGCGCGAGCAGGCGACCGCGCGCCTGACCCCGGACGGCGGGCTCGAACTCCGCGTCGGCGTCCACTCCCACGGCCAGGGCCTGGAGACGACGCTGGCCCAGGTCGCCCACGAAATCCTCGGCATCGACACGTCGCGCATCAGGATCGTCCACGGCGACACGGCGATGACGCCATATTCCACCGGCACCTGGGGCTCGCGGGCGATGGTCATGGCCGGCGGCGCCGTCGCCACCGCCTGCCGCGAGATCGCAAAGCGCGCTGCCCGCATCGGCGCCCGCCTCCTCCAGGTCGACGAGTCCGAAGTCGTCATCCGCGACGGCCACGCCTTCGCCGGCACCGGCTCGGTGAGCCTCGCCGAGATTGCCCGCACCTGGTACCTCCGGCCCCAGGACCTGCCGCAGGACGTCGATCCCGGCGGCCTCGAAGCGACCATCGGCTACAAGCCCGTCCGCGACACCGGCACCTTCAGCTACGCCACCCACGCCGCCGTGGTCGCCGTCGATCCGGAAATCGGCGAGGTCGAGATCCTCGACTACGTCGTCGTCGAGGACGGCGGCAAGCTGGTCAACCCGATGATCGCCGACGGCCAGATCTATGGCGGCTTCGCGCAAGGCATCGGCACGGCTCTCTACGAGGAAATGCCCTTTGACACCCGCGGCCAGCCCCTCGCCTCGACGTTTGCCGACTATCTCCTCCCCGGCCCGACCGAGGTCCCCGAGCCGCGCCTTGACCACTTGGAGACCCTCGCCCCCTACACCGAGTTCGGCGTCAAGGGCATCGGCGAGGGCGGCGCCATCGCCCCGCCCGCCGCCATCGCCAACGCCGTCAACGACGCCCTGAAATCCCTCGGCGCCGAGCTTCTCGTCTCTCCGATCACGCCCCGGCGCATCCTCGACGCGATCGCGGCGGCAAAGCCGGCGGCGGCGGCGTGAAGCCCGTCGCCTTCGCCTGGGAGCGCCCCGCCGACATCGCCGCCGCCCTGGCGCTCGCCGCGCGCGACGACATCGCGGTCAAGTTCACAGCTGGCGGCCAGTCGCTCGGGCCAATGCTCAATCTCCGCCTCGTCCAGGTCGATCTCCTCGTCGACCTCGCCGGCATCGAGGAACTCGTCAAGGTCGAGGAATCCGCCGACGCCATCACCCTCGGCGCCTGTATCACCCACGCCGACATCGAGGACCGCCGCGTCCCCGACCTCACCCGCGGCGCGGTTCCCGACATCGCCAGCGGCATCGCCTATCGCGCCGTCCGCAATCGCGGCACCATCGGCGGCAGCCTCTGTCACGCCGACCCGGCCGCCGACTGGGTCAACGCCCTCGCTGCCCTTGGCGCCGTTGCCATCGTCGATGGACCCGCCGGCCGCAGCGAAATCGCCATCGACGACTGGATGACCGGCGCCTTCGAGACGCGCCTGCCCGCCGGTGCCCTGATGACGGCGATCCGCATCCCCCGCCTCTCCCCCACCGCGCGCTGGGGCTACTACAAGATTTGCCGGAAGACCGGCGAGTTCGCCAACGCCATCGGCGCCGTCCTCCACGACGAGCCCCGTGGCATCTTCCGCGCCGTGATCGGCGCCACCGGCTCGCGGCCCATCGTCTTCACGGACGCCGCCGCCCTCTTCCCCGGCCGCCTCCAGCCCGCCTCCCTCGACGAGGCGATAGCGGAAAGCGCCCTTGCCGCCGCCGGCATCGCCGATCCAGTCGACCGCAAGCTCCACATCGCGGCGCTCCGCCGCGCCGCCGCAAGGGCCGCGTCGTGACGCCCGTCGCCCTCACCGTCAACGGCCGCGCCGTCTTGGCAAACCTCGAGCCGCGCACCAGCCTCGCCGACTACCTCCGCGACCGCGAGAACCTCACCGGCACCCATCTCGGCTGCGAGCATGGCGTCTGCGGCGCCTGCACGCTGCTGATCGACGGCGTCCCCGCCCGCTCCTGCATTACCCTCGCCGCCGCCTGCGCCGGCGCCGGGGTGACCACCATCGAGGGCCTCGACGAGGACGAGATCGCGGCCGAGCTCCGCGACGCCTTCAAGCGCGAGCACGCCCTCCAGTGCGGCTACTGCACGCCGGGCATGATCGTCTCCGCCCGCGACCTCGTCCTTCGCGCACCGAACGATAACGAGCACGAAGTCCGCGTCGCCATGAGCGGCAATCTCTGCCGCTGCACCGGCTATGTCGGCATCGTCAAGGCAATCCGCTCCGTCATCGCCGCCCGCCGTGCCCGCGGCATCGCCCCGGTTCCCGGCGCCGGCCGCACGGCCCTCGGCCCCGCCGGCGCGAGACCTGGCGCTGCCGCCCTTCCCCTTGCCGCCATGCCACCGGCCCCTCGACCCGCCCCGGCCGTAGCCACGCCGGCGGCGGCCGCGCCCACCGACTTCACGCCGCAGCAAGTCGTGCAAAAATCCTTCAGCGTCCCCTACCCGCGCAACGTCGTCTGGGCCTTCTTCCTCGATCCCGCCGCCGTCGCCGCCTGCCTCCCCGGCGCCTCGCTGACCGGCGCGCCGGACGCCCGCAACGTCGCCGGCAAGCTCCGCATCAAGGTCGGCCCCATCGTCGCCGATTTCCACGGCGCCGCCGTTCTCGACCGCGATCCGGCAAGCTTCACCGGCTCCATCCTTGGCAGCGGCGCCGACAGCCGCTCGCGCTCCAGCGCCCGCGGCAAGATCGGCTATCGCCTCGCCGCCGAAGGCCCCGCCACCACCCGCGTCGACGTCACCATCGGCTACACCCTGACCGGCCCCCTCGCCCAGTTCGGCCGCTCCCGCCTTGTCGACGATATCGTCGACCGCCTCATCGCCGCCTTCGTCGCCAACCTCAAATCCGCCCTCGCCGCTGCCGCCGACGGCTCACGCCATATCGCCCCGACAGCCGCCCCCGTCGTCCTCGACGCCGGCAACCTCATCCTCGGCGCCTTCGCCGCGCAGCTCAAAGCGTTCCTCCGCCGCGTTTTTACCCGGATATGACAAACAGCACCAACGCTGGCCATGGACCCGCCTGAACCCCTTCCCGTCATCCCCGCTTTCGCGGGGATGACACCGGGGGCGTGACCTGCGATCGCTTCAGTCGTGCTCCGTGGCGGATGCGACGCCGCCCACGAGGTTGGCGCTGTGCAGCGCCTCGTGTGAGAGCACCGGTCCGTCCTCCACCGGGTGCAGATCCCCAAGCGCCGACGCAAGTTCGACTTCCTGCGCCCGCCGCAAACCCTCCGCCTCCTCCACCGTCACCGCCGCGAAGCGCACCGCCCGCCCGGGACTCCGCCGCACCAGCAGCGGAATGTCGGCGGAGATCACCGTCGCGATCTTCGGATAGCCGCCTGCCGTCTGTGCGTCGGCAAGGAGCACGATCGGCTGCCCCGAGCCCGGCACCTGCACGGCCCCGGCAACGATCCCGTCCGAGACGATGTTGCTGTCGCCGCGATGGGTCAGCTTCGGCCCTTCGAGGCGAAAGCCCATGCGGTCCGCCTGCCGGGAGATCACGAATGGCTCGGACAAAAAGATCTCGATCGCCGCTTCGGTGAAATGATTGTCCTGCGGCCCGAGGACGACGCGGATCGGCCGGTCGAACCCTGGCTCGAGCGCCGAGGCCAGCGACACTTCCGCCCGCTCCGCCGCGGCTTCGGCATGAACCGCCAGCACGTCGCCCACCTGCAGCGTCCGCCCCTCGATCCCGCCGATGCGATTGCGGACATAGGTCGCCGCACTGCCGAGCACCGGCTGCACCGCAAAACCGCCCTCGACCGCGAGATAGGCGCCAAGGCCGGTGAACGCCCCGAAGCTGATGCGCTCGCCGCGCATGAGCAAGAGACTGCGGCCCGCCGGCACCGTGCGGCTCGCCTCGCCCGCGATCGTCACCGACTCCGTGCCAACGACCGCGACGCGAACGCTCGCCGCGACGACTTCGAGCGTCGGCCCCTGCACCAGCATCTCCAGCGCCGGCGCGTCCGCCCCGTTGCCGGCCAGGCCGTTGGCGAGGGTCAGCGCGATGCGGTCGAGTGCCCCCGACACCGGCACGCCGATATTCTGGTAGCCGCGCCGCCCGCGGTCCTGGATCGTCGTGAACAGGCCGGGCGCGATCACCTTGAAGCCGGCGATCACGGGCTCGCCTCCGGCTGCAGTGGCTCCGTCGCCATCGCCGCGCGAGCCCGGTCATAGTCCTCCCGCGAGATCGGCACGAAACGCACCGCGTCCCCCGGCCTGAAGAGCGAAGGCTGCGGCCAGTCCGGATCGAACAGGCGGATGGCGGTGGCGCCGATGAGATGCCAGCCGCCAGGGCTTTCGATCGGATAGATGCCGGTCATGCCGGCGGCGATGGCGACCGAGCCCGCCGGCACGCGCACCCGCGGGTCGGTGCGCCGCGGCAGCGCCAGCGCCGGAACGACGTCGCCCATATAGGCGTAGCCGGGCAGGAACCCGATCGAATAGACATGATAGTCTTGGCCGCAATGGGCTTCGATCACCTCGGCGCGGCTCATGCCGGCGCGGGTCGCGACTTCGTCGAGGTCCGGGGCGCAAGCCTGATCGTAGCAGGCCGGCACACGGAAGAGCCGCCGCGGTCTTGGTCCGCCGGCGCGATCGTCGAGAAGGTCGGCAATGTGCTCCTTCACGGCGGCGGCGCCCGTCACGAGAGGATCGTAGTGGACGAGAAGCGAGCGGAACGTGGCGACGGTCTCGGTGACACCGGCAAGCGCGCTTTCGCGGATGCGTTCGCCGAGCCGCAGCACGCGTTCGCTGAGCGCCCGGTCGATGCGGTCGCCGAACTCGACGACGAGGGCCGTATCGCCCGCCGGAAGGAAGCGGATTCCGGCGTTGTCGCCACCGCTTGTTGCGCTCATTCCGGCCCGCCCTGAGTCATATTGTGTTCCTAAAGATAGTACCATAGATTGGCCGCCGAAACCGCTAAAATCCGCCTCTTGCGGCCGGCCTCCGCGATACGAAAGCTGGCACCGATGACGATCTCGATCAACCTCAACGCCGACATGGGCGAAGGCTGGGGCGCTTACGACATCGGCGACGACGACGCCATTCTCAAGATCATCAAGTCGGCGAGCATCGCCTGCGGCTTCCACGCCGGCGACCCGGTCACGATGCACCGGGTCGTGATGCGGGCGAGGGAAGAAGGCGTCAGCATCGGCGCCCATCCCGGCTTCAACGATCTCTGGGGTTTCGGCCGCCGCCAGATCGACATGCGCCCCGACGACCTGGAGAAGATGATCGCCTACCAGATCGGCGCATTGCAGGCGATCGCCACCTATGCCGGCGCCCGGGTCACCCACATGAAGCCGCACGGCGCCCTCAACAACATGGCCGCCGACCGCGCCGACTATGCGCTCGCCATCGGTCGCGCCGTCAAGACCGTCGACCCCTCCATCATCTACGTCGCCCTGACTGGCTCGGAAATGGAGAAGGCCGGTCGCGAGCTCGGCCTCCGCGTCGCCCGCGAGGGCTTCTGCGACCGGCAATATGACGACGAGGGCAATCTTGTTTCGCGAAAACTCCCCGGCTCCGTGCTGAAGGACCCTGAGGCTGTCGTCGCCCAGGTGCTGCGCATGGTTCTTCACGGCGAGATCGTCACCCGCAGCGGCAAGGTCATCCAGCAAGGCGCCGACACGCTTTGCATCCATGGCGACGAGCCGACGGCGATCAGGATCGCCGGCGCCACCCGCGCCGCACTGGAAAAGGCTGGCGTGAAAATCGTAACCTTGCCGGAAATGGCCCTCGCCTGATCGGGGCGAGATTTTCAGGATCAGCCTCAGATGGCATCCAGCGAACGTCCGACCATCGCCATCCTCGGCGGCACAGGCAATCTCGGCATCGGCCTCGCCACCCGTTGGCTAGCGGCCGGCTATCAGGTCATCCTCGGTTCGCGCGACCGCGAGAAAGCCATCAAAGCCGCGCTGGCGCTCCGCGCCGGGTCTTCCGGCAGCATCTCCGGCGCCACCAACCTCGACGCGGCGCGCGACGGTGCGATCGTCGTTGTCGCCGTGCCCTACGCTAGCCACCACGCCGTTCTCGCCGAGGTGGCGCCGGTCGTGGCCGGCAAGATCGTCATCGACGCGGTAGTGCCGCTAATTCCGCCCAAGGTCTCGACCGTCCAGCTCCCGCCGGAAGGCTCCGCCGCCGTCGCCGCCAGACGCATCCTCGGCGACGGCGTTCGCGTCACCTCCGCCTTTCACAATGTCAGCGCCGCCAAGCTGCAGGCGATGGGACCGGTCGATTGCGACGTCCTCGTCTTCGGCGACGACAAGGAAGCCCGCGATGCGGTGATCAGCCTTGCCGCAGCCGCCGGGCTCCGCGGCATCGATGGCGGCGGACTCGCCAATTCGGTCGCCGCCGAAGCGCTCACCGCTGTCCTTATCGGCATCAACCGCCGCCACAAGGTTCCCGGCGCCGGCATTCGCATCACGGGACTGTCGGCGGCCGACGCCGGCTGAGGCGCGAATGACGCCGCGCGCCCTGACCCTCACCGCGATTCCCGGCATTCCCCTGATCAAGCCGGGTGACGACCTCGCCGCAATCGTCGTCGGCGCCATCAGGGCCTCGGGCATCGTTCCGATCGACCATGATGTCATCGTCATCGCCCAGAAGATCGTCTCCAAGGCCGAAGGGCGCTATATCGACCTCGTCACTGTCACGCCCTCCCCGCGGGCGCTGGAACTGGCCGCCGGCACAGGCAAGGATCCGCGCCATATCGAGGTCGTTCTTTCGGAATCGACAGAGGTCGTGCGCCAGCGCAAGGACCTCATCATTGTCGCCCATCGCCTCGGCTTCGTCATGGCCAATGCCGGTATCGACCAGTCGAATCTCGATCCGGGCGACAGCGACCGCGTCCTCCTCCTGCCGAAAGACCCGGACGCCTCCTGTGCGTCTTTGAAGGAGCATCTCGACCGCGCGTTCGGCGTTAGCACAGCGGTCGTGATGAACGATTCCTTTGGTCGGCCGTGGCGAAACGGCGTTGTCGGCGTCGCCATCGGCGCGGCCGGACTGCCGGCGCTGCAAAACCGCATCGGCGCACCCGACCTCGCCGGGCGCCCGCTCCGCCTCACCGAGATCGCCTTCGCCGACGAACTCGCCAGCGCCGCCTCGTTGCTCATGGGCCAGGCGGCCGAAGGCCTGCCGCTGGTCCATGCCCGAGGCCTCCGCTGGAGCGACCCGCCGCAGCCCGCCGCCAGTCTCATCCGGCCAAAGCACCTGGACATGTTCCGATGACTGGCAGCACCAAGGCTCGTCGAGGCGTCGTCGCGCTCTGCGGCGGCATCGGCGGCGCCAAGCTCGCCCTCGGCCTCTATCGCATCTGCGATCCGGCCGACCTCGCCCGCCTCGTCAACACCGGCGACGACTTCGAGCATCTCGGCCTCCACAT
>JBDTLN010000032.1:0-10486 GCA_039934795.1 Bauldia sp.
TTTTCCGAGAGACGCTTTCGCGTCCTCTCGCGGATCAGCGGCAGCGTCCTTATCGGCGGCGGCCTGTGGCTCGCCCTGACGCGCACGCGCTAGCCTCAATCCTCGCCGTCGATACCGAGCCCGAACGGCACTCCCTCATAGGCCATCTCGCCCCGGCCGATGGCAGCTACGGCCGCGACCATGCGGCCTCGTCGATCGAGGAGATTGTCGGCTAGCCCGACAAGAAGGGCATTGGGCGTGGCGGATGGCGCGGCGGCCCGCAATCGCTCGGCGATTTCGGACTCGGCCCGCTCCGGCCCGACCGCGCAGAGCGCGATGAAGGCCGCCGCCGTCGAGCGGCTGATCCCCGCATAGCAGTGAATCAGCATCGGCTGCCGCCGGTCCCACGCCGCGACAAAATCGAGGAGCGCGCGCACGTGCTCCGTGGCCGGCGTGATCATCCCCTCGGTGGGCGCGACGACGTCGGAAATGCCCAGAAACAGGTGTCGCTCTGCCGGAATCGACGCCGGCCGTTCGACCGGCGTGCCGTCATTGATGAGACTGACGAGATGACTGGCGCCGGTCGCCTCGACCGTGCTTGCGATCCTGGAGAGCGGAGATACGTGTATGCGCGGCATGCTTCGGAGTTCCGGTAGGAGATGTGCCCGGCACTCTAGGGGAGCGCGCCTGCCGGGTCACCTCTGGCCGACGATGGCGGCTTCGAGGGCAACAAATCGCTTCAGGAAACGCCTCTCCGCCAGTGCCGCCGGCCACGGGGTCAGGTCGATTTGCCGCGGATCGATACCGCGCGGCCGGCCGAAGAAGCGCACCGCTTCCGTCTCGCCAAAGCCGGCGAGCCAGGTTGCCTCGTAGTAGGCGGCCACCCGGTCGGCGCTTTTGATGAGTTTGGTGACCTTGTCGGCGAGCGGAGCGGTCAAGCCGAAACGTCGGTGGATCGCCGTGAGCAGGCGGCTCTCGACGGCCTTGTAGTCGCCGCCGATCAGCGCCTTGAACGGCGAGATCATGTCGCCGATGACATACTCGGGCGCATCGTGGAGGAGGGCAGCCAGCCGTTCCGAAGCCGTGATGCGCGGCGCCAGCAGGCCGGCGATGGTCTCGACGGCCAGCGTGTGCTGCGCCACCGAGAATGCGTGGTTGCCTTTCGTCTGCCCGTTCCATCGGGCGACGCGCGCCAGTCCGTGCGCAATGTCGGCAAGTTCGATATCGAACGGCGAGGGATCGAGAAGATCGAGCCGACGACCCGACAGCATACGCTGCCAGGCGCGCGGAGGTGCAGCGGGACGGTCAGGCATGGCAAGGCCAAGCGTTGGTTTCGGCCATCCTCGCAGATTCGCGGGCCGCGCCTAGTCCTCTGCGGCAGCGCCCGCCGGCCAGCCGAATCGCGCCCAACCCGGGAGGGTCAGCGTCACAGCCGTTGACCCCGCCATCAGCGCCGTTCCGGCGTCCATCGCTTCCTTCGCCCGGTCGAGGCGGACGAGGGCGATCGCCGTGCCGTCCGCCGTTGAACCGACGGTCCCGATCGGTCGCCCCGCCGCGGTAATCGGGTCACCGGCGGCAAGCGCGCCCGGTGCATTTGCCTGGATCAGCCGTCGGCGCGCCGTGCCGCGGTGCTCCATGCGTGACACCACTTCCTGCCCGACATAGCAGCCCTTGCCGAAATCGACTCCACCAAGCTGGTCCATATCGGCATCGTGCGGAAAACTCTCGCCGAACGGGAAGTCGACGCCGCCCTCCGGCACGCCGAGCCCGATCCGCCACGCGTCATACGAACCTTCGTCGCCAAGCGCATATCCCGGGGCAGAGATATCGCCGGACGCGCCGACAATCGCCCGATATCCGAGCCCGGCAAGCCGGGGGTCCGGCGCGACAAGCCCGGCCAGCTCAGGCGACGCCGCTCCGCCCCATGCCGCGACGACCTGGCGCTCGGCGGAAAGATCGGCGATCTCCACCTTCGCCCGCAGCCGATAGAAGGTCAGGCGCCTGGCGAAGTCCGCGGCCAGATCCCGCTTGATCTCGAAGAGGAACCGGTCGCCGTCCCGGAAGACGAGAAAGTCGAAGAGAACCTTGCCTTGCGGCGTCAGTAAGCCGCCATAGCCGGCGCCGCCAGGGGCGATCTTGTCGAGGTCGTTGGTGACAAGGTCGTTGAGGAACCGCCCCGCTTCGGGTCCACCGACGGCGACCACGCCGCGCCGCTTCAGCTCCGCAATCCATCCGTCGGCCATGGCAGAGGGTCCCGCTCGGGCTTGCATCGCCCGGACCGGTTACGTAAGCGGGGAGCGCCCGGCCGGCAAGGGTCGGACGCCGGAGCATCCCATGGCCGAGACTTTCGACGTCCTCTTTCGCGGCGCCACCGTCGTCAACCAGGACGGCATCGGCGCGCGCGACATCGGCGTCCGCAACGGCCGCATCGCCGCCTTCGGCAAGTTGGAATCTGCAGCCGCTGGCGAGTTGGTCGACTGCACCGGGCTCCACATTCTGCCCGGCGTCATCGACACACAGGTGCATTTTCGCGAGCCCGGCGCCGAGCACAAGGAAGACCTCGCCACCGGCTCGCTGGCTGCCGTGATGGGCGGCGTCACCACCGTCTTCGAAATGCCCAATACCAGCCCGCTCACGGTTACCGCCGAGGCGCTCGACGACAAGCTTCGCCGCGCCCGCGGCCGCATGCATTGCGACTTTGCCTTCTTCGTCGGCGGCACGCATCGCAACGTCGACGAGATCCCATCGCTCGAGAGTCTGCCCGGCGCCGCGGGCATCAAGATCTTCATGGGTTCCTCGACCGGCGACCTGCTCGTCCCTGACGACGAGACCCTGGCGGCCATCCTTTCCCGCACGCGCCGCCGCGTTTCCATCCACGCCGAGGACGAGCCGCGGCTTCGCGAGAGGATGGATCTCCGCCGCGACGGCGATCCGTCATCGCATCCGGTCTGGCGCGACGAGATCGCCGCGCTTCGCGCCACGGAGCGCCTCGTGCGGATCGCCCGCCGGACCGGCGCCCACGTCCATCTTCTCCACGTCTCGACGGCGGAGGAGATGGACTTCATCCGCGCCCACAAGGACCACGTGTCGGTGGAGGTGACGCCCCAGCACCTCACCCTCGACGCAAGCGCCTACGCCCGCATCGGCACGCGCGCCCAGATGAACCCGCCCATCCGCGAAGCGCGTCATCGCGCGCGGCTGTGGGCGGGCCTCGCCGACGGCACCGCCGACATCCTCGGTTCGGACCACGCGCCGCATACGCTGGAGGAGAAGGCCAAGCCCTATCCGGCCTCGCCTTCTGGCATGCCGGGTGTGCAGACCCTCGTGCCGGTGATGCTCGATCATGTCGCCGCTGGCCGGCTTACGCTGGAACGGTTCGTCGACATGACGTCAACCGGTCCGGCGCGGCTCTTCCAGATCGCCGGCAAGGGACGCATCGCCGCCGGCTACGACGCGGACTTCACCGTCGTCGATCTCAAGCGCCGGCAAACCATCACCGATGCGTGGTCGGCATCGCGCGCCGGCTGGACGCCCTATGACGGCATGACTGTGACCGGGTGGCCGGTCGGAACCGTACTTCGCGGCCGGCGGGTCATGTGGGAAGGTGAACTCCTCGGGCCGGCGGCCGGCGCCGCGGTTCGCTTCATCGAGACGCTTCGTCCGGCATGAAGAAAGCCGCGGTCAGTCCCCGGCGATGAAATATTTCCACTCGCCGTTCGGGCTGATGCCGGCCCGATAGAAAAGGTATGTGCCGAGGGGCTTCATGTCGTCGTAGTCGCCGGCCGTGATGATCTTGAAGAGCTCGACCATCTGCGGCGCCGTCAACTTGTCGAGCGGATAGCGCGCGAAGTAGGGCCAGATATACATTTCCTCGGTCGTGCCGACATCGACGTGAACGTAGCCCGCCTGGAGCACCTCCTGGAGGATGGCAAGGATCTCGCGTCCTTCGGGGTCTCCCGATTGCGCCTTCAGGTAGGTGAGGGGGTCGTCGGCTTCGGTGAAACCGAATTGCGGCGGTTCGCCATTGGCTTCGACGATCGGCTTCAGCTTGTCGAATTCGCCCGTTATCGCCGCGGCGATGATCTGTTCGCGCAGGCGCTTGACCGGCGCCGGCAACTTGTCGACGTCATATTCGATGGTCGGCAGCGGTTCATCCGCTTCGGCCGGCGCTGGAGTAGCATCCGGGGCCGCGAGGTCCGGTTCCGTGGCGGCCGGGTCGGTGGCGTCCGGCGGAGTTGCCTCTGGTTGTTCACCCGCCGAGGATGGGATGCCGGGGCCTAATGCGTCGTTGTCGCCGTCGGGCGGGACGATGATCGTCTCCGTCGGAACCTGCCGTGCGGCAGGCGCCGCGCCATAGGCCGTCGCTCCCAGCGCCAGAAGCGCCAGTCCGGCCAGCAAAGCTCCCCAGACCTTCGCCATCGGATTTCCTCACCGCCGGCGAACCTGGCGCCGGCAGGCCATACTAGATCAAATTGAGTCCGATTGTGTCGACGCCCGGGAGGGCAGTCGCGGCAAAGCGAAGCGACTACTGGACCGAGCGCCCGAGGGTGAACTCGCTCGCCCGTACGCGCCGCGGCAAGGATTCGGCTAGTCCTGCAACGGCGTCCTCGCCATACGTAGTCACCAGGTCCGAAAGGGCGGCAAACAAGGCGGCGTGGGCGAGAATTTCGGAATCGACCCCTTCCGAAATCGCCTCGTCCCAGGCTTCCGTAAGATAAGCGAGCGCCACCCGCTTCTTTTCGGCAATAACGAGATCTTCCCGATCTCTCGCCAGTTGTTCGGTCGTTGTCATTGGTCCCACCGTCCCCGGCCCCGATTCAGGGTTAACGCCGGATAAGGTAGCATGCCGACCGTCGTTGCACAGCCACATCGTGAAGAGGAGGTTAACCGGCTGTTAAAATTCGAGGCATCCCGGTTAAGGGTTGGTTAACTACGATTTGCCGTAGCGGGCGGTTATATCCCGCGCGATCTTGGCGCCCTCGTTCATATAGCGGTCGATGGCGACGGTCGCAGCCGGTGTGCAGGTTCGGTAAACTGAGCGGAATCCCTGGTAGCCGCGATTGAACCGGTCGACCAGACGAGCCCGCCGTTCGACATCCGGGTTCTCGGCGTCGATCAGGGCCTGCATCTGGTCGCGCCAGAGATTGCCTTCCTTCGCGTCGCAAAGCCGCCGGAGATAGTGAACGGACCCGAGGATTTCCGACAGCCGGAGCAGTTGCGGATCGTAGGCCGGCTCGGTCGGCACGGCTGGCACCGGAGCGGTTTCCTGGCCGAGCGCGCCGCCGGCGCCGACAAGGCACGCGAGCATGAGGAGGGCGCAGATTCTCGCGATCACGGCAGTAACTTCCATATTCTTGCCGACGGGATGATGGTCGCCCGGCCTGTCAGGCGCAATCGGTGTCTCATCGCCGGCTGAGTTCAAACAGGGGGCCGGCGAGAACGCGGGCTGTATCAGCCGTCAGTTCGAGGGCGCTCCAGGCCTCGCGGCCGGCCCAGGCCACCGCCTCCGCGTCGTCGCCGGCATGCGCTTCGCCGGAGAGATAGGTCGCCGTGAAGATGATCAGCACGTAGTGCCGGTCGACGCGCCCGCCATCGTCGCGAACGATGATCTCGGCACGGTCGATCGCCTCGAAACCGGTGGCGCTGACGCCCGTCTCTTCGGCAAGTTCCCGCGCCGCGGCGTCGGCCAGCGATTCGCCGGCCTCGACAAGGCCGCCGGGCAAGCTCCAGCGGCCCTTGAGCGGCGCGTTGCCCCGCTTGACCAGCAGCACCCGGTCGTCCCGCCGCACGGCAACGCTGACGCCGAGGAGAGGGCGGTCAGGGTAGCGGCGCGGATCGCTTGTCATTATGTGACACTAGCTTTGCCGTTGAGCCCCGTCACCGGAGAGAATGACGACTGGAATGTGCGGACGCTTCGCCCTCACAGCGACCCCCGAGGAAGTCCAGGCGCTGTTCGGCTATCTCGACGCCGAACAATTTCCGCCGCGTTATAACATCGCGCCGACGCAGCCGATCGCAGTCGTCCGCGTGCTGCATGGCGATCGCCGCCTGACCTTGATGCGCTGGGGCCTGGTTCCCGCCTTCGTCAAGGATCCGAAAGGCTTCCCGCTTCTTTTCAACGCCCGCTCCGAGTCCGCCGCGACCCGCCCCGCCTTCGCCAACGCGATGCGCTACCGGCGATGTCTGATACCGGCCTCCGGGTTCTACGAATGGCGAAAGGGGCCGGGCAGGCAGAAGCAGCCCTTCTGGCTCCGTCCCCGAGCCTCCGGACTCATCGCTTTCGCCGGGCTTTGGGAGACCTGGTCCGATCGTGACGGCGGCGAGATCGACACGGCGACGATCCTCACCACCGACGCCAACCGCACCCTTGCCCCCATTCACGACCGCATGCCGCTCATCGTGTCGCCGGCGGACTTCGATCGCTGGCTGAAGAGTACCGGCGACCCGTCTGACGACGTGACTGGCCTTCTGCGCCCGGCGCCGGACGCTTTGCTGGAGGCAATCCCGGTCGGCGCCAGGGTCAACAAGGCCGATAATGACGGCCCGGAACTCCAGATCCCGGTCGTAGCGAACGATCCGGCGCCACCCGCCGCGACTCGGGATCTCTTTGACGTGTAGGCCTTGGCCTACCGCATCTGCTCGTCGGCAGCCGGCTTCGGCGCCCGCTCGCCACGCTGCTGCACGGCCGCCACCACTTCCGGGATGGCGATGCTGCGGTACTGGGCCTTGAGAAAATCCTCGCGCTCGCAATCGGCCTTGGATTGGAAAGGGCGAAGGTCGATCCTGTTCTTATGCTTGGTCACGGCTGTCTTTCTGCGCTTTCATGGCCGGGTCGGAACACCCTCCCGGTGCGGTGCCTGTTTCTGAGGCGAATGCGGCGAATCCTTGGCTCTATTGGTGAATTAGCCGTTAACGCCAGAGCCGAATCATGCCTGTGTTGCATGACGCGCATGAATCGCATCGGCCAACTGAACGCAAGCTGAACTGCTGGACAGGACCTCGATAAATCCGTCAAATCATCCAAAACAAGAAGCCACGGAAGGGGAAACGCCATGCTCGGTCTGATGCAGGACTGGCCGCTGCTCGCCCACAAGATCATCGATCACGCCGCCCTATGCCACCCCGATCGCCCTATCGTTTCGCGCTCTGTCGAAGGCCCGATCCACCGAACCAACTACCGCGACCTGCGGTCCCGTTCGCTTCGTCTCGCCAAGCGCCTCGACCGCCACGGCATCTGCCTCGGCGATCGTTGTGCGACGCTGGCCTGGAACACCTGGCGCCATCTTGAGGTCTGGTACGGCCTCAATGGCATCGGCGCGCTCTACCACACGGTCAACCCGCGGCTCTTTCCCGATCAGATTGCCTGGATCATCAACCACGCCTCCGACCGCCTGCTTTTCACCGACATCACCTTCCTGCCGCTGGTCGAGAAGCTTGCCCCGGCATTGAAGTCCGTCGAGCAGGTGATCGTCCTGACCGGCGCGGCCACCATGCCGCCGACGAGCCTGCCCAACGCCGTCCCCTACGAAGAGTGGCTCGCGGAGGCCGACGACGATTTCGCCTGGAAAACGTTCGACGAGAATACCGCCGCCGGGCTTTGTTACACCTCGGGCACGACAGGCGACCCCAAGGGCGTCGTCTACTCGCACCGTTCCAACCTGCTCCATGCCATGTCGGCCGCGATGCCCGACATGCTCAGCGTCTCATCCCGCGAAGTGATCATGCCGGTGGTGCCCATGTTCCACGCCAATTGCTGGAGCCTCGCCCACAGCGTGCCGATGGCGGGAGGCTCCCTTGTCATGCCGGGTCCGAAGATGGACGGCGCTTCGCTCTACGAGTTGCTGGAATCCGAGAAGGTGACCTGCACCGCCGCCGTTCCGACCATCTGGCTGATGTTGCTCCAGCATCT
This sequence comes from Bauldia sp., assembly GCA_039934795.1. Taxonomy (GTDB): domain Bacteria; phylum Pseudomonadota; class Alphaproteobacteria; order Rhizobiales; family Kaistiaceae; genus CAMCWB01. The sequence goes on from JBDTLN010000032.1 coordinate 7,889, forward strand.
CGAAGCCACAGGTGCGAGGCTGACCAGCCTCAAGCGCGTCATCATCGGCGGCTCGGCCGTGCCGCGCGTCATGATTCAGAAGTTCGTGGAGACCTACGGCGTCGACGTCCTCCACGCCTGGGGCATGACCGAGTTGAGCCCCCTCGGCACCGTCTGCTCCATGAAGCCCGAGGTCGCCGGTCTGAAAGGCGAGGAAATGCTGGATGTGAAGGTGAAGCAGGGTCAGTCCCCGTTCACCGTCGAAATGAAGATCACCGACGACGACGGCGATCGGATTCCATGGGACGGCCGAACCTTCGGCCGCCTGAAGGTGAGGGGTCCCGCCACTGCCAGCGCGTACTATCGCGACCCCACCCCCATCCTCGACGAAGATGGCTACTTCGACACCGGCGATGTCTCTACCATCGACGCCAACGGCTACATGGCGATCACCGACCGCTCGAAGGATGTCATCAAGTCGGGCGGCGAATGGATCTCCTCGATTGAGATCGAGAACCTCGCCGTCGGCCACGCCGATGTTGCCGAGGCTGCCGTGATCGGTGTCCATCATCCGAAATGGAGCGAACGGCCACTCCTTATCGTCGTCGCCAAGCCAGGCAAGACGGTCGAAAAAGACTCCATGCTCGCCTTCCTGTCGGGCAAGATCGCCAAGTGGTGGATGCCGGACGACGTTGTCACCGTCGCCGAAATCCCGCATACGGCGACGGGCAAGATCAAGAAGAGCGTGCTGCGTGAGAAATTTGCCGACTATCGCCTGCCGACCGCCTGAGCGCCGTCCGGGATTGCGGTCGTGACCTCGCGGCCTCGCGAAAGGCGCTCCCGGTTGGCCGTGGCGAGCCTCCGCTTGGCGCTTCTCTCCATCCCGATCCTGCTCATCGCCGCCATCGGCCACCGCCTGGGGATGCTCGACGCGACGCCGACCTACGGTTCGATGGCGCTTGGCTTCTCGCTGGCGGCGCTGGCCGTCCTCGCGGCGCTCGCCGCATTCGGGGCGATCTGGCGCGACGGCCGCCACGGCGCCAGTGCGGCGCTGCGGGGTTTCATCCTCGGCGTCGCCGTATTGTCTCTGGCCGCCGTTGGCGCGTGGAAGGTGATGACCTATCCGCGGCTCTCCGACATCTCGACCGACACCGACGATCCGCCGGAATTCATCGCCGCGGTCACCGATCGGCCGGCCGATTCGGCGCCGATCGTCGAGGCGCTGCCGTCGGAGATTGAACTGCAGCGCGAAGCCTATCCGGACATCGTCTCACGCCACTACCCGGTCGATACGCTCCGGGTCTTCGATGCCGCGCAGGCCATCGTCGACCGTCGGAAGTGGACCGTCCTCGCCTCTATTCGTCCTCCCGATGAGGATCAAGAGGGCCGGATCGAGGCGGTCGCGATCACGCTGGTCTTCGGGTTCCGCCAGGACGTCGTCATCCGTATCGCCCCCGACGGTGACGGCGCGCTGGTCGACATGCGCTCGACCGCCCGCAACGGCGCGCATGATCTGGGCGCCGACGCCGAGCGCATCCGCGCCTTCTTCAAGGATCTAGACGCTGCCCTTCAAGGCATTGGCGGCGCGGACGTCACGAACTGAGCCGATAGCGCCCGCCGAGTGCCGGCGGCCCGTCGGTGCCCACCTTTCCCCGCGCGGCAAGGTCTTCCAGATGCGCCAGCACCGAAAGCGCGGCGGCGCCGTGGAGCCTCGGATCGGTTTGGCGATAGATGGCCTTGACCATGGCGTCGATCGTCTCGTCGCCTCTGGCCAGCCGTTCCAGGATCGCCGCCTCGCGCATCTTGCGATGGCTGCGGAGCCCCCTCAGATACGCCGCCGCATCGGTCACGGGCCCGCCATGACCGGGCAGATACCGTAACTCCGGCCGCGCAATCAGCTTGTCGAGCGAAGCCATGTAGTCGGCCATTGCCCCGTCCGGCGGCGCCACGATGGTCGTCGACCACGCCATGACGTGGTCGCCCGAGAACAGAAGGTCCGTGCCGCCAAGCGCGAAGGCGAGGTGATTGCCGGTATGGCCCGGCGTCGCGATCGCCTCGAGCCGCACGTCGTCGCCCGCGATCGTCTGCCCGTCACCAATGACGATGTCGGGATTGAAGGCCAACATCGTGGTTGAGGCAGTTCAATAGTGCTGGCGGTTTTGAAAGGTTAATGACGAGCGCAACCGGGTTACTTAAGCCTTTAACCTGCCCGCAGTGTGATGGGGCAGGTAAGGTATCACACATCTATAAGTACAAACCACAACATCGCAGTGATACGAATGTCGAGAATATTGAACGGCGCGAGCCATGTCCACTGTGTAATGGGGTAGGTCAAATCACACAAGCATCAATGGAAGCGTGGCAGCGTGTGCAAGCTGATCCGGTTTGTCCGTTCTGTAATGGGGCAGGCGGCAAATACTTCTGGTCTTGGGATGAATCTGAAACAGGGACACGCAAGCAATTTTCCTTTGAACCCTGTTCACTGTGTCATGCCAAGAGACATATCTCGCCGGATCAGTTGGCGGTGCATGAGCATGAACGGCGTAAGCTGCGATTTTGGGGCATGGGTTGTACCTTAGTAGTAGTTGTCGGGGGATTGTTCGCGGTGACGCAAGTGGT
>JBDTLN010000033.1:0-10420 GCA_039934795.1 Bauldia sp.
GCGACACTTATGTGATGCGGCCGCGCTGGACCGGACGCTGGGTGGTCAAGGAATACGTCGAGAAGGCTTTCGTCTGGGTCTATCTCTAAGAACAAGAAAAGGTTCCGTCGATCCAGCCGGGGAGCGCCGGCCGGTACGTCCGGCCGGCGTTCTTCGTTGATGCACCTGGAGCACATCGAACGCACGTGGCCGATGCATGGTGCGCGGAATCTGCAAGGCCAGATTCCTGAAAGACCAGCCGCCGCCGCTCGGCTAAGGCCAGCGGATCAAGGCGCAACGGCATCTAGCCGGACAGCGCCCGGCTTCGACAGGTAACGACAGCCGAACCGGGAGGACCGCGCGTGGCATCGCTCAAGGGAAGACTGACCAAGGACGACATGGCGAGGGGAATGCCGTGCGGCGACCCTCTCTTCACCGGCCCGCCCTACTACTGGCAAAATGTCGAACGGGTCGTGCTGACCTGGCAGACCGATGTCGAGGCCTGCCGGAACCTGGCGCCGGACTGCCTTGAGGTCGATCCCTCGGCAACGGCGCGGCTGATCCTCTACAACTTCCCGGTCTGCTCGCTCGGCCCCTATCACGAGGCGAGCCTGCAGTTCCGCGTCACCTTCGAAGGCACGCCCTACTGGTTCGAGTGCAAGAACATCGTCGACTCGGATGTCGCCTTTGCCGCCGGGCGCGAGGTCTTCGGTATCCCGAAGAAGATGGGCTGGCTGCATTGGGACAAGCACACCGAGACCGGCCTCAAGATCGAGGTCGGCCGCGGATCGAAGACCCCGATCGTGTCCGCCGATTTCCTCTGGCAGCGGCCGTTCACGCCCGACGAAGGACTCTCCAGCCTCAGTGTCCGGGTCATCCCGACCGGCATCGGCGGCGACCCGGAGATCATCGTCTTCAACGGATTCGACCCGAAAAGGGCGACCTTCAAGATCGGAGCAGACGGCTATTGCTACAAGGGCCTCGGTTCCCTCGCCTTCCTGTCGCGCTCGGCGATGGACCCCTGGCACGAACTAGCGGTCAACAAGCTGCTCGACGCCGAGTACATCGGCGGACCCAACCACTTCAGCCTTGGAACCGGGGCGATCGTGAAGAAATACTGAGACAGAGCCGGGGGCATGCGCATCAGGAATCCGGAAGCGACGCATTACGAAATCGAATGGTCAAAGCGGCGCTATCTCTCCTTGCCAGAGGGAAGCGCTTCTCTGTAAAACGATTTGAGACGGAGGAGCGGCCGTCTCGATCCGAACCAAACGTGCAACTGAAGCCAAGGAAGACGACTCACGTCACAGGGCGGACAACCGCCAAAAACAATCGAGCGCAGTCGACTTCACAGGGAGGAAACCTCATGTCGACCAGACACGTCCTGCTCGCGGCCTTCGCCGCTGGCCTCTTCGCATATCCTGCCGTCGCGGCAGACAAGTTCGCCGGCGTCGACCTGTCGCCGACCAAGGTCGGTCCGCAGTCGGACCTTCAGGACATCAGCAAATACTGCGGCACCAAGCCGATGAAGGTGGCGCTGTCCGACGGCTTCGGCAACAACTCCTGGCGGAAGATCACCCGCGCCGAGTTCGAGAACGAAGCCAAGAAGTGCCCGAACATCACCGAGATCAAGTACACCGACGCCCAGGGCAACGTGCAGAAGCAGCTCGCCGACATCCAGGGTCTGGCGGCGCAGGGCTTCGACGTCATCCTCGTCTATCCCGACGGCGGTCCGGCGGTGATCAAGGCCATGCAGAAGGCCACCGAGGCCGGCGCGGCCGTGGTGCCGTACATGGTTGGCACGGCGTTCCCGGGCGAGCGCGGCAAGGACTACCTCCTCGTCGCCACTGAGTCGGTCGAAGCCAAGGCGCGCGCCAAGGCGCAGTGGGTTGCCGACCGCCTCAACGGCAAGGGCAATATCGTCGTCCTTGGCGGCACGCCCGGTAACCCGACTTCGCTGGCCGAGATGACCGGCTGGAAGGAAGTCTGGGACAAGTATCCGGACATCAAGGTTCTCGAAGGCCCGGTCGATACCAACTGGGATCCGGCGGAATCGCAGAAGGTGATGGCCGGTCTCCTCGCCAAGTACGACAAGATTGACGCCGTCTACAGCGACTACGGACTCGGCGCCATGGGCGCGCTGCGCGCCTACACCGCCGCCGGCCGCAAGATCCCGCTGTGGGTCACGGAAGACGCCAACGAGGTCGCCTGCTACTGGCTCGACAACAAGGATGCTAACCCGGACTTCCAGCTGGCAACCATTCCGAGCCGCATGTGGATCGTGCGCCTTGCCCTCCGCAAGGCGGTCGCCGCCGTCCAGGGCATCAACAATGACGAGCCGACGGTTGTCGAGCTGTCGCTGGCGGAGGAATCGCAGTCCACCGACCCGAAGCTCGCGCCGCGTTGCGACAAGTCGCTGCCGCCGGATGCGATTCTCTCATCGCAGCTGAGCATGGACGAGCTGAAGGCTCTGTTCGCCAAGTAGCCCGGCAACAAAACTCCTGCGCCTCGCACGCGAAAGCGTGTGAGGCGCAGGCTTTTCGGCTAACGTCGGACGATGGCTGAACGGGACGCGTAATCCTGAAGGGGGGCGGACGGCCTCATGACATCTGGCGCGGGGCGCAAGGCGCCGCAATGGCTGGGCGCCGGGGGCGCCTTCGTCCTTCTCCTCATCATCGGCTTCACCGCCGAGCCGCGCAGCCTTGGCACGACGGCACTCCTGTCGATGCTGCCGTTCTTCGCCATTCTCGCCGTCGCCGCGATGGGCCAGTACCTGGTCATCCGCCAGCGCGGCCTCGATCTTTCGGTCGCCGGCATCATCTCCTTCGCCGCAGTGCTGATGACCAACCTGCCCGGCGGCAGCGACGCCTTCCCCGTCGTCCTCGGTGCCGTGGCACTGACGCTGCTGATGGGCCTCGTCGTCGGCGCGATCAGCGGCGTCATCATCACTTTCGCCGGCGTGCCGCCCCTCGTCACCACGATCGGCGTCAATGCCTTCATGCTCGGAATGACCTTGTGGGTGTCGAACGGCACGCCGGCCATGGCGCCGCCGATGCTCAGCAAGTTCGCCCTCGGCAAGACGGTCGGCATCCCCAACACGATCATCATCGCGGCGATCTTCATCGCCATCGTCTGGTTCATCCTCGACCGCACCGCTGTTGGACGGCGCTTCCTCGCCGTCGGTGTCAGCCCGGTGGCGGCGCGCTCGCTTGGCGTCCCGGTCGAGCGCTATCTCGTCGGCACCTACATGGTCGCCGGCTTCTGCTACGCGCTCGCCGGCGTGATGCTCGCCGGCTTCCTCAATTTCCCCGGCCTCTTCGTCGGCAACGACTATCTGCTGGCGACCGTCGCCGCCGTCGTCGTCGGCGGCAATTCCATTGCCGGCGACCGCGGCAGCGTTCCCGCGGCGGTGATCGGCGCCGCCTTCATGACCTATCTCGGCCAACTCGTCCTGTCGCTCGGCTTCGAGCGTTCGACGCAACAGATCATCCAGGCGCTGGTGGTGATCGGCGCCGTCGGCATTCCGGCGCTTATCCAGCAGTCGCGCGGCTGGTTCGCCCGCCGCGGCACAGAGGGTGGCGCGGCATGAGCGCCGCCGCCGACATGCGCCAGGCGGCAGCGCCCGCCTTGGGCACGACGCCGGTGCTCGACCTGTCGCGCATCAAAAAATCCTTCGGCGCGGTGCATGCCCTGAAGGGCGTCGACCTGACGATCCTCCCCGGCGAAGTCCACGCCGTGGTCGGCGAGAACGGCGCCGGCAAATCGACACTGCTCGGCGTCGCCGCCGGTGTGCTCGTCGCCGACGAAGGCCGCATCACTTGCAACGGCGAGATCGTCGCCCATGCCAGCCCGCGCGCCATGTGGCAGCGCGGCATTGCCGTCGCTTTCCAGCACCCGACGGTGGCCGACGACCTCACCGTCCTCGAGAACCTGCAGCTCGCATCGCCCCGCCTTGCCGGGGCCGGCGGCGTCGCCGAGGCGACCGCGCTGATCGAGCGCGTCGCCATCCCGCAATTGCGACCGAACCTGAAAAGCCGCGTCGGCGACCTGACCCTCGCCCAGCGTTACGTTGTCGAGATCGCCCGGGCGCTCGCCGTCAACCCGCGCGTCCTTTTCCTCGACGAGCCGACCGCGCCGTTCCAGGAAGAGGAGGTCCAGCGCCTCTTCCAGCTCATCCGGGAGCTCTCCGCCTCCGGCGTCGCCATCGTCTACGTCTCGCACCGCCTGCAGGAGGTGATGGAGCTTGCCGACCGTATCTCGGTGCTGCGTGACGGCGAACTCGTCGCCACCCGGATGCGCGGCGAGTTCACGGTGCAGGAGATCGTCACCCTCATCGCCGGCCGTCCGCTGGCGCAGATGTTTCCGCCGAAGGCGGCAGCGCCGGCGACCGCCGCGCCGCTCCTCGATGTGAAGGGCCTGTCCGGCGGCCGCTTCCACAAGGTCGATTTCCACGCGCGGCCGGGCGAGATCGTCGGCATCACCGGCATCGAAGGCCAGGGCCAGCGGCCCTTCGTGCGAGCCCTCGCCGGCCTTGGCCACGGCCACAAGGGCGAGATCCGCATCAACGGCGCGGTTGCCTCGGGCGGGCCGGCGGCGATGCGCGCCGCCAAGGTCGGCTTCGTTTCCGACGACCGCCATGCCGAAGGTCTCTTCCTGCCCTGGTCGATCCGCGAGAACATCGGCTTCGGCATCCTTGCCCGCCTGACGCGGAGCGGCGTGGTCGACCGGCGCGAGGAAGCCGCCTTCGCCACCGGCGTCGCCGAGAAGCTGCGGGTCAAGACGCGCTCGATCGAGACGCCGGTCTCGGCCCTCTCCGGCGGCAACCAGCAGAAGGTGCTGTTCGGCCGCGAGGCCTCGGCCGGCCCGACGGTGCTCCTCATCGACGAGCCCACCAAGGGCGTCGACGTCGGGGCGCGCTCCGAGATCTACCAGCAGCTACGCGACCTCGCCAATGACGGCATGGCGATCGTCGTCCTCTCCTCCGATGGCGTCGAACTGGAAGGGCTCTGCGACCGGGTGGTGATCTTCGCCGACGGGCGGCTCGTCCGCGAACTGACCGGCGAGGACGTCACCGACACGGTGATCACCGAGGCCAACATGACGGCGCTCGCCAGCCGCGGCGCCGCCGCCGGCCCGCGCCGCGAGATTCCGTGGACGCGCGCCCTCCTGTCGAGCGACCAGTTCCCCGGCATCGTCCTCATCGTCCTCGTCGCCGCGGTCCTCTTCGGCACCAGCCTCTTCAACAGCTTCTTCCTCTCCCCGTTCAGCATCGCCGGCATGCTGACGCTCTTGAGCGTTTTGACCTTCATCGCCATGGGCCAGCTCTGTACCATCATCGTCGGCGGCATCGACCTGTCGGTCGGCCCGCTCGCCGGGCTGGTCGTGGTGCTCGCCTCGTTTCTCCTTCCCGACGGCGCCGGCGCCGGGCAACTGGTGTGGGGTTCCCTCGTCATCCTCGTCATCGGCCTCCTCTTCGGCCTTCTCCAGGGGGCGATGGTCGAGTTCTTCCGCCTGCCCTCGGTGGTGGTGACGCTGGCCAGCTTCATCGGCCTGCAGGGCATCGCGCTGGTCCTCCGGCCGCGCCCCGACGGCGTCATTGCCGACGCGTTCGGCGACTGGCTGGAAACACCGATACTCGGCGTGCCGATCTGCATGATCCTCGCCCTCGTCGCGGTCGTCGTCTTCGAGTACCTGCTCTTCCGCACGGCCTTCGGCCGGGCGCTCCGCGCCGTCGGCTCGAACTTCGAAGCGAGCTTCCGGCTCGGCGTCGATCGCCGCCTCGTCACGCTCCTCGCTTTCACGCTCGCCAGCGGCCTCACCACCATCGGCGGCCTCATCTTCGCCGCCCAGATCGGCATCGGCTCGGCGACCAGCGGCAGCGGCGACTACACGCTGACCAGCATCACCGCCGTCGTCCTCGGCGGCGCCAGCGTCATGGGCGGCCGCGGCTCTTTCTTCGCGACCATGATGGGCGCCGCCATGATCCAGGTGACGCTCAGCGCCACCTCCTTCTTCAACGGTGGCGCGGCGTGGCAATACTGGCTGATCAGCGCCGCGACCCTGTTGGCCGCCGGCCTCTTCAGCCTTGTCAGAAAGCGTGCGAGAAGCGAGGAAATCGCAGAGGAGTGACGTTCCACGCCTCTGGGTGCGAAGCCGGAAAACTGCGGGCGAGTAACCCGCTCGACATCAAAAGAGAAATCGCAAGGGAGGCGTTTCCATGCAGATCAACCTCACCGACCAGGTTGTGGTGGTAACCGGCGCGAGTTCCGGAATCGGAGCGTCGACGGCCAAGATGATGGCTGAAAGCGGGGCGAAGGTGCTCGCCATCGGGCGGCACAAGGAGCGCCTCCAGGAGATCGCCGGATCGTCGAAGTCGATCATCCCGGTCGAGGCCGACCTCGTCGACGACAAGGCGCTTGATGCCATCGCCGATGCGGCGAGGGCAGCGGGCGGGCGCATCCATTCCCTCGTTCACACCGCCGGGCATTTCGAGAATGCGACCTTCGAGGAGACGCCGGTTTCCCAGCTCGAGGACTTCTTCAAGGTCCACGTCCGGGCGCCGTTCCTGCTCACCCAGAAGCTCCTGCCGATGATCCGGCCCAAGGGAACGATCATCTTCTACTCCTCGATCGTCGCCCATGTCGGGTTCGCGCCCTACGCCGCCTACACCGCGGCCAAGGGCGCCATCGAGTCCATGGCCCGGTCGCTGGCAATCGAGTTCGCGCCCGAAATCCGCGTCAACATCGTCGCGCCCGGCTTCACCTTCACCCCGATGATGACCAACCAGTTCGACGTCACCGCTGGGATGGAGGAGGCGATCCGGGTGCGCACGCCGCTCGGCTTCATCGGCGGCCCGGAGCACTGCGCGGCGATGACGGTGCTGCTGTGCTCCGACCACGGGTCTTACATTTCGGGGCAGACCATCGTCGTCGACGGCGGCTGGAAGAACCAGGGCTTTCAGGCCTGACGGGCGCCGGGCGGGCGTTGCGAATTTTGTAGTCACAGGAGCTTCAGATGGATCTCGGCCGCCTCGGTCACCTTTGCTATTCGACTCTTGTCCACCCCAGCGACAACTGGGATCAGCTCTGGGACAGCGTCAACCGCTACCTGCCGGTGGTGAAGAAGCGCTTCTGCCCAGACAAGCCCTTCGGCATCTCGCTCCGGGTCGCGGCGAAATCCGCCGAGCGGCTGACCAGCGACCGGGGCGAACTGGAGAAGCTGAAGGACTTCTTCGCCACGAACGGCATGTACCTGTTCACCGCCAACGCCTTCCCCTACGGCTCGTTCAAGAACGAGCGGGTCAAGGAGCTGGTCTACGAGCCGGACTGGCGGACCGACGAGCGCGCCACCTACACCAAGCGCGTCGCCGACATCCTTGCCGAGATCGTCCCGGCGGGCATCGTCTCCTCCATCCAGACGCCGCCGCTCGGCTTCAAGCCGCGGGTTACCGGCGAGGACGTGGTCGATGCCTATACGCGCCAGGTCCTCGACGTGTGCGCCCACCTGATCGATATCGAGAATCGCACCGGCAAGACCGTGGTCCTCGCGCTGGAGCCGGAGCCGGCCTGCTTCCTCGAGCATACGTCGGAGACGATCGACTATTTCCAGAAGCGCCTTTACTCGAAGAGCGGCGCCGCGGCGCTCGCCAAGGCGACGGCCCTGTCTCCGGCACAGGCCGAAATCGAAATCCGCAAGCATCTCGGCACGGTGTTTGACATCTGCCACCAGGCGGTCGAGTTCGAGGATGTCGTCGACTCGCTGAAGAGCCTCAAGGCGGCCGGCGTTCCGGTGACGAAGTTCCAGATCGCCTCGGCGGTACGGATTCCCAACGTCACCGACGACAAGGTCAAGGCCCTCAAGGCCTATGACGACCCGATCTATTTCCACCAGACGGTGGAGAAGCGGAACGGCAAGCTGACCTTCTACACCGACCTGCCCGAGGCCTTCGCCGCTTATGAGAAGGACCCCGGCCCGCGCGAGTGGCGGACGCACTTCCACGTTCCGGTCTTCATCGACGACCTCGGCGCGTTCAAGACGACGCGCCCGGACATCGAGGCGGCGATCGCCCTCCACCGGGCCGAGCCGCTTTCCAACCAGGTCGAGATCGAGACCTACACCTGGGATGTGCTGCCGGCGGAACACAAGACCGGCGACATCAACGACTATGTGGTGCGCGAACTGGAATGGGTCCACGGCGAACTGATGAAGCCGGCGCGGTAGCTCAGGCCGAGACGGCGACGCCGCTCAGCCTGCTGGCGTGGGCGCCTTTCGGCGGGCGCGTCGATTCGCGGAAGCTGAAGCGATACGGGAGCATGACGCGGACCGGATCGGAGATGGCGCCCGACATGCGGTCGCGGAGCGTCTGCCAGGAATGCGCCGCCAGCGTCTCGACCGTCTGGCTGACCGAGCTGATATAGGGGCGAACCGCCGTCATCCATTCGGAATGCTCGAAGCCGAGAAGCGAAATCTCTTCGGGGAAAGCCAACTCCAGGGCGTTGATCGCTTTCACCGCGCCGACGGTGCCGTAGAAGGTCGCCGCGAAGATCGCCGTCGGCGGATCGGGCCGCCGCAGATCCTGCTCGATGGCGCTGCGGCAACCCTCGACGGTGCCGCCGCCGAAGACGATCCGTTCGCGCGCCGTCAGTCCCGCCTCGGCGAGCGCCCGCTTGTAGCCACCGACGCGGTCGCTGAGATGGACGTGGTTGACCGACGATATCAGGAACGTGATGTCGCGATGGCCGAGTTCGAGGAGGTGCAGGGTGCCGCGATAGGCGGCCTCGAAATTATCCGAGGCGACGGTGTCGAAGCCGCGATGGCCGAAGGCGCGGTCGACCAGCACGGTCGGCGGCAGGTTGGCGGGGAAGCCGGCCTCGGCGCCGAAATCGTCATGGGCGGCGACGACAAGAAGGCCATCGATCTGGCGGGCGATCAGCGAACCGGTGCGGCGGGCCTCGGTTGCCGGATCCTCGCCGCTCGCCACGACCAGCATCTCGAAGCCGCTCTGCGAGGCGAGCACTTCCCACTGGCGGACGAGCGCCGCGTAGAATTCGTTGGCAAGGTTGGGGACGACGATGCCGACGGTGCGCGTCGCCCCGGTCCGCAGGCTCGAGGCCATGTGGTTCGACTTGTAGCCGAGCGCCGCGACAGCCTCGAGCACCGCCCGTCGGCGATCTTCGGTGACACCGCGCAGACCCGAAAGCGCATTGGAAACCGTCGCCGGCGAAACGCCGGCGCGCGCCGCCACGTCGCGGATGGTCGGAGGCCGTCCGGCCTGTCGCGGTGGGCGTCGAATCTCGGTCATCCTGGAAGTCCCGCCTTTGGGGTGAAACGTTTTTGGCGCCTGCGAACAGGCTTCGTGTAAACATGTTTAGAGCACCCCGAAGAAATAGGCTAGGCCGGGCGTCCAGCTTCAAAAAGCCGAGCCACTGCCTTCATTTTGGGCGGAATGACTTTTCGCTTGCTTTTAATCTGTGCGGGCAATTTAAATCGTTATAGAAGCTGGCGCGCGTTGCCGGGCAACCCGGGGAACAGAAGCATCCCATGCGAGTCTTGCGGCGGTTGCAGCCACAATTTCTGGTCATCTGGCCTGCCACCATCATCCTGTTCCTGGTGAGCCCGCTGCTTGCCGAAGGCAGCGTGTCGGCGAGTTCCGCGCTGTCGGTTTTTTCCTTTGCCTCAATTCTCGCCATCGCGGCGATCGGGCAGACCCTTGTCATCCAGCAAGGCGGCCTCGACCTGACCGTGCCCGGTGTCATTTCGCTCGCCGCCGTGTTCGTGACGAAGTTTCCGGCAGGCGACAATTCCACGCTGCTGCATTGGTCGCTCGTCGCGATCGCCGGTGGCGCCATCTCCGGCCTCGTCGCCGGCGTCGCGATCACTCGCTTTCGCGTCACGCCACTGGTCGCGACCCTGGCAGTCAACGCGCTCCTCTACGGCGTGGTGCTCTACATCACCAAGGGCACCTCGACCCACGAGGTGCCCTCGATCCTTGGCGATTTCGCGGTCGGCAGGGTGCGCGGCATCCCGTACCTGGCGTTCGTCGCAGTCGTCGCGATCGTCCTCGTCGAGGTCTTCATGCGGGCGACCAAGTACGGCCGCCGCTTCGTCGCCATCGGCGCCAACCAGCGGGCGGCGCGCGCCGCGGGCATGCGGGTGACCACCTACCAGATCGCGACCTATGTCTTTGCCGGCGCGATCTACGCCTTTGCTGGCATCCTGCTTGCGGGCTATCTCGGCATTCCGAGCCTCCTCGTCGGCAACACCTATCTCCTGCCCACCGTCACGGTCGTCGTGCTGGGCGGCACTTCGCTGCTGGGCGGGGCCGGCAGCGTCGCCGCCACCGCCGTCGGCGCGGTGTTTCTCACCCAGCTTCAGCAGGTGACCATCGGAATGGGCGCCCGGACATCGAGCACCACACCCGCGGACGCCACGCGCTCCGCCC
>JBDTLN010000034.1:0-10329 GCA_039934795.1 Bauldia sp.
GTTTCCGGCTGGGTCGGTGGCTTCATCGCCAAGCAGGGCTACTACATTTCGGTCCCGGAGATGGCAAAGGCCCACCTCACCGAGAATGAGTGGGGCTTTTTCTACGGCGGCAAGGCGGCGACCGCCGATATCACCAGCCCGACCGGCGAGAAGACCAACAGCGCCGGTGAAGTTCGCGACGGTGGCTCGTACGAAGAGCGCTTCTCCAAGGTCGGCGTCTGGAATTGCTTCATGGACGAGGCGGAATACCAGTACGCCAAGTGGAACGAATTCAGCGCCGCCTGAGCCGGCGTTGATCTGACCAGATCGGGGGGCGGCGACGCTTTCGTCGCCCCCACTCCAATCGAATCGCTTCAGTCGGGCCGATGCAAAAAAACAAGCTTGTCCCTTACCTGCAGGTGACGCCGCTCGCCCTGGCGCTCATCCTTTTCACGGTCGTGCCGCTCGCCCTCGTCGTCATCGTCAGCCTGTTCCGGTACCAGGTGCTGGTCGGGCTCGTGCCGGACGTGACCCTGAAGAACTACATCGACCTGCTGACCAACCCGACGACGTGGCGGCTCTATCTCTCGACGGTCAAATTCACGGTGATCGTGCTGGCGATCACCTTCGTGCTGGGCTTCTGGATTTCCTACTTCCTCGTTTTCCACGTCCGCAATCTGCTGACGGCGATCGGCCTGTTTCTCCTCTGCACCGTGCCGTTCTGGACATCCAACATCATTCGCATGATCTCATGGCGTCCGATCCTCGGCCGCGAGGGGCTGATCAATTCGGCGCTGGTCGGAACCGGCGCCGTCGACCAGCCGCTGGAATGGCTGCTCTTTTCCGACTTCGCGGTGGTCGTCGCCTATGTCCACCTGTTCACGCTGTTCATGATCGTGCCGATCTTCAACGCCATGGCACGCATCGACCCGGCGCTGGTCGAGGCGGCGGTAGACGGCGGCGCCAGCCGCTGGGGCGTAGTGTGGAACGTCGTCCTGCCGCTGTCGAAGACCGGCATCGCGCTTGGCGCCGTCTTCGTCGTCACCCTGGTGATGGGCGACTTTTTCGTGGTCTCGGTGATGAGCGGCGGGCTCTCCGGTTCGGCCACCTCCGGAATCTTCAACGACCTCCAGTTCCTCAACTACCCGCGCGCCGCGGCGAGCGCCGTGATCCTCCTCGTCATCGTTCTTCTCTTCGCAACGGCGATCTTCCGGATCGTCGACGTGCGCAAGGAACTGGCGAGGTAAGCGATGGCGATGCGATCCTACGGCAAGCGCCCCTGGACGTTCTACGTCCTTGCCGCCCTGTTCACGGCCTTCGTCTTCTTCCTCTACGCGCCAATGCTCGTGATCTACATCCTGTCGTTCCAGGGCCCGACCGGTGGCCTCGTCTTCCCGCTGCGCGGCGTTTCCCTGAACTGGTTCGTCGCGTTGTTCGGTCAGGCGCGGACCGGCGATGTCGGCGGCGCCTTTGGCCGCTCCCTGCCCCTGGCGCTGATCGTCATGGCGCTGACGGTCTTCATCTCGGTCACCGCCGGCTTCGCTTTCCGGCGCCGTTTCGCTGGTTCCGGCGTCGTCTTCTACACGGCGATCGCCAGCCTGATCGTCCCCGGCCTCGTGCTTTCCATCGGCATCCTCGTCACCATGCGCTTCCTCGGCCTGCCGGCGCGCTGGTATGGCTCGGGCCTCGGCGCGCACCTCACCTGGACGCTGCCGTTCGGCCTCCTCATCATGTTCGCCATCCTCGGGCGCCTCAATCCGTCCTACGAGGAGGCCGCCTACGATCTCGGCGCCAGCCGCTGGCAGGCGCTCCGCTACGTGGTCATCCCGATCGTCTTGCCGGGCATGATTGCCGTCGCCCTCTTCGGCTTCACCCTCTCCTATGACGAGTTTCCGAGAAGCTGGTTGACGGTCGGATCGAGGAACACCCTGCCGATCGAAATCTGGACCATGACCACCAACGTCACCTCGCCGGCCCTCTATGCCCTCGGCACGGTGACCACGGCGATTTCCTTCGTCGTCATCGGGGCGGCGCTGTCCTCGATCGCCATCATCCAACGTCGACGCTCACGAAAGAAATAAGCGGATGCCGACATCCCTCCCCCAGATCTCCAGCGACGGACATCAGCAAGGGTCCGGCGAGATACGGCTTGTCGAGGTCTCGAAGAAATTCGGCGACACCTACGCCGTCCATCCCCTCAGCCTGACCATCCCGCACGGCTCTTATTGTTGCCTGATCGGCCCGTCGGGCTGTGGCAAGACGACGATCCTGCGCATGATCGCCGGCCACGAGACGCCGACGTCGGGGCAGATCTTCATCGGCAAGGACATGGTGGTCGGCAAGCCGCCGGTCGAGCGCGGCACGGCGATGATGTTCCAGAGCTACGCGCTCTTCCCGCATCTCACCGTGCTCGACAACGTCGCCTTCTATTTGAAGATGCGCGGCGTCGGCAAAGCCGAGCGCCGGGCAAAAGCCTATGAGATGCTGCAGCGAGTGCAACTCGATACGCTGAAGGATCGCATGCCGGCCCAGCTTTCGGGCGGCCAGCAGCAGCGCGTCGCCCTCGCCCGCTCACTCATCACCAACCCGAAAGTGCTGCTCCTCGACGAGCCGCTCTCGGCGCTCGACGAGTTCCTACGGCTGCGCATGCGTGGCGAGTTGCGGAGCCTCCAGCACCAGCTCGGTATCACCTTTGTCCATGTGACCCATACCCAGCCCGAGGCGATTGCGCTCGCCGACATGGTCGTCGTCATGGACACCGGCCGCATCGATCAGGCCGACACCGCCGAGGTCGTCTTCAACCGGCCGCGGACGCCGTATGTGGCGCATTTCATGGGCGGCCAGAACGTCCTCACTGGCACGGTGGAAGGCAGCACCGCCGGCCTGGTGAAGTTCAAGGCGCCGAGCGGCGCCTTGCTGGAGGCACAGGTCGACGGCCCGATTCCGGCGCCCGGCCTGCCGCTCTCCGTCTCTGTCCGCCGCGATCGCATCTGGCTCAGCAAACGCCCGGCGAGCGCCGCCTCGCCGTCGGTCAACGAAATCGCCGGCTCGGTCGTGTCGACCGAATACCAGGGCAGCTATGTGAAGGTCACCGTCGATCTCGGCGGCGGCGTATTCGTCGCCAACGTTGCCGACGGCGACTACTTCGCCGATCCCGTCCGCGCCGGCGACCGCGTCACCGCCGGCTGGAAGACCGGCGACGTCCATGTCCTCGCCAAGGCGGACACGGGCGCCGCCAACAATCCCTACGGAGACTCAATGAACTGAGTGGCGCCGTTTTCGCGCCGCGCCTCGGAGTGAAGCGTTGACTGATATCGACCACATCGCGAGCCGAACAGCGGCGGGAATCGCCCTGGCCTATCGCTCCGGGGAAGCCGACCCGGTTGAAGTCGCCGAATGCCTCCTTGCCCGCATCGCCGGGACGGCGGACGACCGCATCTTCATCACCGTGACCGGAGAGCGCGCGATGGCCGAGGCCGAGGCGTCGCGTCGGCGCTACAAGGCCGGCCGACCGCTCTCGGCGCTCGACGGCGTGCCGATCGGCTGGAAGGACAATATCGACATTGCCGGGGCGCCGACGACGGGCGGCTCGCGCATCCTGAGCGGCGGCCCGGCCAAGACCAAGGACCTGCCGCTGGCGGCCAACGCCGCCGCCATCGGCATGGTGACGATGGGCAAGCTCAACATGAGCGAGTTCGCCTATTCGGCGCTTGGCCTCAACCCGCATTTCGGCACGCCGCGCAATCCCAACAGCCGCGGGACGGCGCGGGCGCCGGGTGGCTCCTCGTCGGGCTGCGGCGCCGCGGTTGCGGCGCGGCTCCTACCTTGCGCCGTCGGCTCGGACACCGGCGGGTCGGTGCGCATCCCCGCCTCGTTCAACGGCGTCGTCGGCTACAAGACCAGCCACGGGCGGATCGACGGAACCGGCCTCATTCCGCTGGCGCGCAGCTACGACACGGTCGGTCCGCTGGCGCGGTCCGTCGAGGACTGCATCCTGCTCGACCGCGCCATGCGCGGCGCGATCAGCGCCGAAGCGCACCGCGCCGACCTGCGAACGGTGGCCATGCTCGTCCCCACCAACGTCGCCCTCGACAAGGCGTCCGACGCGGTGCGGGCGAATTTCGAGCGCAGCCTCGAGGCCCTCGCCAAAGCCGGAGTCGCGATCCGGCGCGAGCCCGTCGACGTCCTCGACGCGTTGATCGAGATGACGGCGCGCCACGGCACGCTGACCGCCGCCGAGGCCTATAACGAGTTCCGCGACCTCGTCGACGGCGAACGGGCGGGCGAAATTGACCGGCGCGTGCTTAGCCGCATCATGCAAGGCAAGAAGATGATGGCGAACGACCTTCTCGCCATCCAGCGCGGTCGCCAGGCCCTGATCGCGCGGCTGCATCGCCAGTTGCAGGGCCGCCTGCTGGTGACGCCGACGACGCCGATCACGGCGCCGGAGCTGGCGCCGCTGGAGGCGAGCGACGAGACCTTCCACGCGGTGAACCTGCTGGCGCTCCGCAATACGATGCCCGGAAACATCCTCGATCTTTGCGGCGTCGCCCTTCCCAACGGGCACGACGCCGAAGGGCTGCCGACGAGCATCCTGTTCTCGGCGGCGCATGGCGAGGACGAGAAGCTGCTGTCGGCGGCGCTGGATATCGAACGCATCGTCTCCGTCTCGGCAGCCCACTAGGAGGCAACCATGGCCCGTATCGTCCATGCCGCGGCGGCGCAAATGGGACCGATCTCGAAAGCCGAGACCCGCAAGGATACGGTGAGGCGGCTGATCGCGCTGATGCGCGAGGCGAAGGGACGCGGCGCCGAGCTGGTCGTCTTCACCGAGCTGGCGCTGACCACCTTCTTCCCGCGCTGGATGATCGAGGACGAGGCGGAACTCGACAGCTGGTACGAGCGGTCGATGCCGGGGCCGGAGACGCAGCCCCTGTTCGATGAGGCGAAGAAGCTGGGTGTCGGCTTCTACCTCGGCTATGCCGAGATGACCGAGGAAGGCGGGCGGAAGCGCCGCTTCAACACGTCCATCCTCGTCGACCGGTCCGGCGCCGTCATCGGCAAGTACCGCAAGGTGCACCTCCCCGGTCACGCCGAGCCGCAGCCCAACCGCACGCACCAGCATCTGGAGAAGCGCTATTTCGAGCCGGGCAATCTCGGATTTCCCGTCTGGCGCGGCTTTGGCGGCGTCATGGGCATGTGCATCTGCAACGACCGCCGCTGGCCGGAGACCTACCGCGTCATGGGGCTGCAAGGCGTCGAGATGGTCATGCTCGGCTACAACACGCCGTTCGACCACACCGGCCATGCCGACATCGACGGCTTGACACGGTTTCACAACCACCTTTCCATGCAGGCGGGCGCCTACCAGAATTCGACCTGGGTCATCGGCACCGCCAAGTGCGGCAATGAAGAAGGATCGAAGATGCTCGGCGAGAGCGCCATCATCGCGCCCTCCGGCGAGATCGTGGCGCAGGCCTACACGGTCGAGGACGAGATCATCACGGCACGCTGCGACCTCGACCTCGGCAAGCGCTATCGCGAGACGATCTTCAACTTCGCCAAGCACCGCGAGCCGGACGCCTACCGGCTGATCGTCGAACGGAAGGGCGCCATACCGCCGCCCGAAGCCTGAGCACATGAATGGCGGCCGGAGAACGGCCGCGGGGAACTGCACGAAAAGGAGACCACCTCGTGTCCACAGTCATCAAGGGCGGAACGATCGTCGCCGCCGACCGCAGCTACAAGTCCGACATCCTCGTCGAGGGTGAAAAGATCGCCGCCATCGGCGAGAACCTGAAGGGCGGCACCGTCGTCGACGCCGAGGGCGCCTACATCATTCCCGGCGGCATCGATCCGCACACCCATCTCGAAATGCCGTTCATGGGAACCACGGCCGCCGAGACCTGGGAAAGCGGCACCTTCGCCGCGCTGTCGGGGGGCACAACGCTGGTTGTCGATTTCGTCATTCCGGGACCCTCCGGCATGCTGGCGGCGCTGAGGGAATGGGAGGAGCGGGCAGAGCGCCAGGCATCGTCCGACTTCTCGTTCCACATGTGCGTCAACGGCTGGTCGCAGAAGCATTTCGACGAGATGGGCAAGGTCATCGAGAAGGGCATCAACACTTTCAAGCATTTCATGGCCTATAAGGGCGCGCTGATGGTGAACGACGACGAGATGTTCGCCTCGTTCCAGCGCTGCGCCGCTCTCGGCGCCCTGCCCCTCGTCCATGCCGAGAACGGCGATATCGTCGCGGCGCTCCAGCAGAAATATCTGAATGACGGCGTCACCGGCCCGGAAGGCCATGCCTATTCGCGCCCGCCGGAAGTGGAGGGCGAGGCGACCAACCGCGCCATCATGATCGCCGACGCCGCGGGCGTCCCGGTCTACATCGTCCACACCTCGTCCGAGCAGGCCCATGAAGCGATCCGTCGCGCCCGCCAGAAGGGGATGCGGGTCTATGGCGAGCCGCTGATCCAGCATCTCACCCTCGACGATAGCGAGTACTTCAACCGGGAATGGAACCACGCGGCGCGGCGCGTCATGTCGCCGCCGTTCCGCGACAAGAGCCACCAGGATTCGCTCTGGGCCGGCCTTTCGTCCGGCTCGCTGCAGGTGGTGGCGACCGACCACTGCGCCTTCACGACCAAGCAGAAGCAGGGCGGCATCGGCAACTTCACCAAGATTCCGAACGGCACCGGCGGGCTCGAGGACCGGCTGTCGATGCTGTGGACCAAGGGCGTCGAGACCGGGCGCATCACGCCGAACGAGTTCGTCGCCGTCACGTCGACGAACATCGCCCAGATCCTCAACATCTATCCGCAGAAGGGCGCGATCCTCGTCGGCTCCGACGCAGATCTCTGCGTCTGGGATCCGAAGCTGTCGAAGACCATCTCGGCGGCGAACCAGAAGTCGATCATCGACTACAACGTCTTCGAGGGCTTCAAGGTCAACGGCCAGGCGCGCTACACCCTGTCGCGCGGCGAGGTGGTCTGGTCGTACGGCAAGAACGACCAGGCGCGTCCTGGCCGCGGCAAGCAGCTTAAGCGAAAGCCCTTCCCGGCGGTCAACCAGGCGCTGTCGAAGTGGAAGGAATTGACGGCGCCGCGCGCCGTCACCCGCTCGCCGGAGCACATGCCGATCGGCGTGTGACCGCGTCAGGCGAAACGTTACGCCCGCCGGTCGGCGGGCGTTCTGGCTTCAAGCCTTGGTGCGATCGAGTGCCCTCGCCATCCGTGCCCGCCAGTCTTTTCCCGTCGCCCTGAAACGGGCAAGCGTGTCCGGGTCGATGCGCAGCGTCACCGCCTGTTTCGGCTTCTCGACCGGCGGTCGGCCGCGTGAGCGCTGGATCGCTTCGTAAAGCTCGGGCAGGGCCTCCTTGAATGGTTTGCCTTTGGCGATCTGCTCGTCCGTCAGTTCCGGACTGTCGACGGCATCCCAGTCGGCTTTTGTGTATCCGCGCCCGGGCCGGAACTTCTTCACTGTCTTGATGTGGTTCACACCAGTTTCCTTTCCTTCAGGCTCGCGGTACGCATGGAAATAATCGAAATCCCCTCCGTGCCCAGTGGCAGGAAGACGACTGCGATCACAGGCCGGCCATTCAACGCTGCCAACGCCATCAGGCGTCCCGCCTTCGCCGGATAGATGGTGGCAGCCTCGAAGAATTCGACGGATAGCTCAGCGAAATCGAGCCCGTGCTTCTCGATATTGGCCAATCGCTTCGGTTCGTCCCAGACGATCCGCATGGATTATCGGTACACGGAAAATAACCGGGCGTCAAATTTAAAGTGTACGGAAAATCGCGCCTGCGCTCAGAACGACCGCGGCAGGCCGAGAATGTGCTCGGCTACATAAGAAAGGATGAGGTTGGTTGAGATCGGCGCCACCTGGTAGAGCCGCGTCTCGCGGAATTTCCGCTCGACATCGTACTCAGTCGCAAAGCCGAAGCCGCCGTGGAACTGGATACAGGCATTGGCCGACTCCCACGAGGCGTCGGCGGCGAGCAGCTTGGCCATGTTGGCCTCCGCCCCGCAATCTTCTTCGGCGTCGAACTTCCGCGCCGCCTCGAAACGCATCAGGCTCGCCGCCTCGACATTGACGTAGGCGCGGGCAATCGGGAACTGGACGCCCTGGTTCTGGCCGATGGGCCGATCGAAGACGATGCGCTCCTTCGCGTAGTTCGTGACCTTGTCGAGGAACCACCAGCCGTCGCCGATGCATTCGGCCGCGATCAGGGTGCGCTCCGCGTTAAGGCCGTCGAGGATGTAGTGGAAGCCGTCGCCTTCCTCGCCGATCAGGTTCTCGGCCGGGATCTCGAGATTGTCGAAGAACAACTCATTGGTCTCGTGGCCGACCATGTTGGCGATCGGCTTGACGACCATGCCGCGGGCAAGAGCCTCCTTGATGTCCACAAGAAAGATCGACAGCCCCTTCGACTTCCTCTTGACCTCGGCGAGCGGCGTCGTGCGGGCGAGGAGGATCATCAGGTCCGAGTGCCGGACGCGCGAAATCCAGACCTTTTGTCCGTTGATGACGTAGCGATCGCCCTGCCGCACCGCCGTCGTCTTCAGCTTCGTCGTGTCGGTGCCGGTCGTCGGCTCGGTGACAGCCATCGACTGCAGCCGTAGCGAACCGGAGGCAATCTTCGGCAGATAGGTCCGCTTCTGTTCGTCGGAGCCGTGCCGGAGGAGCGTCCCCATATTGTACATCTGGCCGTGACAATGGCCGGCATTGCCGCCGGAGCGGTTGATCTCCTCCATCACCACCGTTGCCTCGGTAAGACCGAGACCCGACCCGCCATATTCCTCCGGGATCATGGCGGCGAGCCAGCCGGCTTCGGTCAGCGCGTCAATGAATTCGACCGGATAGCTCTGCTCGGCGCCGTGCTTGCGGTGGTATTCGGCCGGAAATCGCGCGCAGAGATCCCGAAGCGCCTCGCGCATCGCCTGATACCGGTCGGGGCGTGGCAGCATCGCCTCGGTCCGTTCCCCCGGCCCCGCGCCGCGCGTCATGCCGCTTCGAAGCGGATCGACTGGGCGCCTTCCCACAAGGCGCGCTTGCCGACGCCGGGCAGGAGATCGAGGCCCGAGGTGAGCGTGATGAAATGATTGCCGGCGAGCTGGCCCATCTTCGAGGCGAAGCGGACGCCGCCATAGGCGAGCAGAATCTCGGTCTCGGAAATGCCACCGGGATAGAGAAGGATCTGGCCGGGCGCCGGGAAGCTGGTGTGGTTCTCGTAGCTGACGCCAAAGTCGAGCTCGCCGAGCGGAATCCAGACCGCTTCGCCGCTCCAGCGGACGTGGACGATCTTGCTCTCAAAGGGCAGGCGCTTGATGAAAGCAGCGCAAGTCTTCGGTGCATTCTCCACCTCCAACCGCCCGGCAAATGCAGTACCCGCGATGATCACTTTCACGGCGCTCATGAGTTTTCTTTCACTGTGACGGTTGATGCGGCGTGCGCCAGCTTCGACGTCAACTCAATTCCAGCATCGATTGATGCGAATTCCGTTTCAACCAACGCTGATGCGCGCCAAAGACTGGTCGAGGATAAAGGAAAATCTAGATTCTTCAATCGGACCATGATCCTATCAACGCACGGCATTTGGTCCAACGCGCGGCGATGACGGCCGCAAAGGGAGAGCGGGAAAATGGCCAAGAAAGAAATCATCTGCGCCTTCGGCACGGACGTGGATTCAGTCGCCGGGTGGATCGGCTCCTATGGTGGCGGCGACTCGCCATCCGACATCCAGCGCGGAATTTTTGCGAGCGAGGTCGGCAACATCCGCCTCCTCAGGCTGTTCAAGAAATACGGCCTGCAAACCACCTTCTTCATCCCCGGCCATTCCATCGAGACGTTCCCGAACGAGGTCAAGCGCATCATCGACGAAGGCCATGAGGTGGGCGCCCACGGCTATCTCCACGAGAACCCGATCGCCATGACGCCGACGCAGGAGGAGGACGTCCTCAAGAAATGCGTCGACCTGATCGCCAAGGTCGCCGGCAAGCCGCCGCGCGGCTATGTGGCGCCGTGGTGGGAAATGTCGGCGTCGACGGCCGCGCTCCTCCAGAAATACGGCTTCACCTACGATCACAGCCAGGGCTATCGCGACTTCCAGCCGTTCTATGCGCGCGCCGGCGATACCTGGAACGTGATCGACTACTCGAAGAAGGCGGCCGAGTGGATGCATCCGCTGAAGCACGGCAAGGAAATCGATCTCGTCGAGGTGGCGGCCAACTGGTACACCGACGACCTGCCGCCGATGATGTTCATCAAGAAGGCGCCGAACAGCCACGGCTTCGTCAACCCGCGCGACATCGAGCAGATCTGGAAGGACCAGTTCGACTGGGTCTA
>JBDTLN010000035.1:0-10246 GCA_039934795.1 Bauldia sp.
TCTGCGAGCCGATTTCCTCGGCGGTAAAGCCGATCTTGCAGTCCGGGAAGTTGTTGCCCGTGAACAGGCTGCCGGGGAGTTCCGGGAAAACCTGCTCGCCGACCTTGTAAGGCGAGTAGGAGATCGACGTCGGCAGCGCGATGGCCTGAGGGATCTTGTCGCCCTTGAGCGCGGCGATCGCTGTCTTGACCGTCACGGCCGACTGGGCAGGGCCGGTGCCGCCCGACTCGCACTTCATGCCCTTGTCGTGGTTCTCGTTGCACATCATGCGGAACGCGTTCTCGTCCTCGCCCGCAACCGGAACGAGGAACTTGCCGGCATCGACCATCGCCTGTGCCGCGCCTTGCGAGCCGCCTTCGACGTAGATGCCGTCGAACACGCCGCCGGCGGCGATGGCGTCAGCGGTTACCTTCTGCGCGTCGCCCGGGTTCCAGTTGCCGACGACCTCGGTCACCTCGACCTTGCGGCCGGACTTGGCGATCGCCTCCTGAAAACCGTCCGAACGGGCGACGTCGACCGGCTGGCCGGCGGGCCCGCGCACGAACAGGAGCTTGGCGGGATCGGCCTTGGTTTCTTTCAGAAGGAACTCGCCGGCGAGGAGGCCGATGCCCTTCTGGTTGACGTTGATCTGGATGTTGTTGGGGTCGTCGATGACGTTGTCGAAGGACAGCAGCACCACGCCTGCGTCGTTCGCCTTCTTCACCACCGAACCAAACGCCGCCGAGTTGTTGGCGTTGACGATGATCGCGTCATAGCCCTGGTCAATGAAGTTGTTGACTGCGGCGATCTGTGCGGCGACATCCTGGCCGACTGAAACGACCTTGAATTCCTTGATGTCTTCCTTGACGCCGGGCTGGCCGGCATAGGCCTTGGCCACCTTGATCATCTGCACGCGCCAGTCATTGGCGATGAAGCCGTTGGCGAGCGCGATGCGATACGGGCCGGGCTTGGCCGGCCACTGGAAGTATTTGGTGTCGGCGGTCAGCGGCTTGAAGCAAGCCGGGTCGGCGCCAGGCCCCGCGACCATCGCCGGACCGGCTGCCATGGCATTGTATGAGAATACGGAGGCCATGAGAGCGGCGGCAAAGCCAGCAAGACGCAGTGATATCGTGGTCTTCATTGTATTTCCTCCCGGTTGACTGGAATCTTTTGATTTTAGAGTGTCCAGCGTCGCGTCGTGATCTAAACTTATCCTACCACCGCGGCCGGTAGACTGGCGTTATTCTTCCAAGCCGCAGAAATTCATACTACGCGACGGTATCGTTTGGTATAAAGTGTGATGAAAGCGCTGTCAATGCTGGCGCTGGAATCGAACGCGCCACGGTCAACGCGGCCGAACCGGACAGGGCGGGCATGACACACAAACGGACCACACTGTCCGACGTCGGGACACGGGCCGGCGTTAGCGCAGTGACGGTGTCGCGCGCGTTGCGCAATCCCGGCATGGTATCGGCCGAGCTTCGCGTCCGGATCGAGCGGGCGGTAGCCGAGCTTGGCTACATTCCCAACCGGCTGGCGAGCGCGCTCGCCTCCGCCCGCACACAAACTATCGGCGTGGTCGTTCCGTCCCTCACCAACGGCGTGTTCGTCGATTATTTGCGTGCCCTTCACGACGTCCTCAATCCGGCGGGCTTTCAGGTCCTCGTCCTCAATTCGCGATACGCGTCGGGTGATGAGGAGAAGGCGATTGCAACACTGCTCGGTCAGCATCCAGAGGCGATGATCGTTGCCGGCATCGACCAGACGGACCGGAGCCGCCGGCTGTTGAAGGAGGCAGGGATTCCCGTGGTGCAGACCATGGAGGTCGCGACTGATCCGATCGACATCAACATCGGCGTGTCGCAACGCGAAGCGGGCCGGGCGGCGACCCGGTTCCTCCTCGACCTCGGCCATCGACGGATCGGCCAGGTTTCGGCGCGGCTCGATCCACGCTCGCGGCGGCGGATCGAAGGCTATCGGCTTGCCATGTCCGAGGCAGGCATCGATTCACCGGAACTGCTGGCGACGACTCCTCGGCCGTCGACCGTGCGTCTCGGTGCCGAACTCTTCGCAGAACTCCATGCCAGGATTCCGGGCCTGGATGCCGTGTTTTGTTGCAACGACGACCTCGCCCTCGGCGCGTTGTTCGAGTGCCACCGGCGCGGCATTTCAGTGCCGGGAGACATTTCGATCATCGGTTTCAACGACCTGGAATTCTGCTCGAGCGCCTACCCCGCGCTGACGTCGGTCGCCATCCCGCGCTACGAAATGGCCGAACAATCCGCCCGGATCGTGCTCGACATCATCCGCGGCTCGGGCGAGCGTCCGCACGAGCGCCGGATCGACCTCGGCTTTCGCATCGTCGAGCGCGAAAGCACAAGGCGCCCGCAGGCGGCGACGGGTAGCGGCCGGCGTGCGGCAGAGATGGTTCGCGACCGCAGCTGACTTTGCGGACCACGCCGCTTTCGCCCTAAGCTGCCCGGCGGCGGGAGGCTCGATGGCTTTCAAGTTTCGCCAGCTTCAGTATTTCGTTGCCGTTGCCGAAATGGGATCGATCTCCGGCGCGGCGCGGCAGTTGTCGGTTGCCCAGTCGGCCGTCACCGAGGCCGTGCAGGAACTGGAGAGCGATCTCGGCACGATGCTCCTCGACCGCTCGGGCCGCGGCGTGGCGTTGACTCACAAGGGCCAGCAATTCCTCCGTCACGCCAGCCGCATTCTTGCGGCGGTGGCCGATGCCCGCCGCTCCTTCACCGATGCCGATGCCCCCGCCGGCGAATTGCACCTCGGTGCGTCTTCGCTCGTCGCCGGTTACATTCTAGCCGACCTCATTGCCCGGTTCCGCCGCGCCTTCCCGATGGTCACGGTGGCGGCGGTCGAGGACGGCGCGGAATATCTCGAGCATCTCCTCGTCAACGGCGAACTGGATGTCGCGGTTATGGTCTTGTCGCGTCTGCGCGAAGCCGGCGCGCTGCAAGCCGAGATTCTGGAAGAGTCGAATCTTCGGCTCTGGCTGCCGCTCGGTCATCGGCTCGCCGCAGCGCGCGAAGTGAGCCTTGCCGACGTGGCGGCCGAAAAGTAGATCGTGCTGACGGTCGATGAAATCCAGGAGAGCGCGGCAGCATTCTGGCGCGATCGAGGCCTTCGGCCCGAGGTTGTCTTCCGGACACGTTCGGTCGAGGCGGTGCGCAGCCTTGTCGCCACCGGGGCCGGCGTCGCTATCCTCCCCGACCTGGTCTACCGGCCGTGGTCGCTCGAAGGCGACCGCATAGAGGCCCGTCCGACCGTCGAGAAACTGCCGCCGGTACGGGTCGGCGTGGTCTGGCGGCGTGGCTCCCGATTGTCCGACGCCGCTGGCCGCTTCCTTGACGTTGTCCTGCCGCGTGGCCGCGACGCAGGCTGACATATCGGCATTTCCGATATGTCGCTTCTAAATTTAATATTTGCGAATGATCGCCTGTCGGAGTCAGACTTTGGCCAAGGGCTTGCGGCTGGCCCGTGCGATGATGAACCAAGGGAGATATTCGATGGGCATTGGCATTGGCCTCAGACTTCTGACCGCAGGCGCGGTCGCATTCGCTTCGACAACTCCTGTGCTTGCGGACATGACCTCCGTCGGACCCGGCGAGGGCGCGGTCGATATCGTCGCCTGGGCGGGCTACATCGAGCGCGGCGAGACCGACAAGGCTTATGACTGGGTTACCGACTTCGAGAAGCAGACCGGCTGCAAGGTCAACGTAAAGGTCGCCGGCACTTCCGACGAAATGGTCACGCTCATGAACGGTGGCGGGTTCGACCTTGTAACCGCGTCGGGCGATGCCAGCCTGCGTCTTATCGCCGGCAAGACCGTCCAGCCGGTCAACGTCGATCTGGTCCCCAACTGGAAAACGGTCGACGAGCGACTGCAGAACGGCGTCTGGCACACGGTCGACGGCACGCACTATGGCACCCCTTATCAGTGGGGACCGAATGTCCTCATGTACAACAGCGACGCCTTCAAGGGCGACGCGCCGAAGAGTTGGAGCGTCGTCTTTGAAGAGCAGAACCTTCCCGACGGCAAGTCCAACAAGGGGCGGGTACAGGCCTACGGCGGAGCCATCTACCTCGCCGACGCCGCGCTCTATCTGAAGGCCAAGAATCCGGCGCTCGGCATCAAGGATCCCTATGAGCTGAGCGAGGACCAGTACAAGGCGGTACTCGAGGTATTGCGCGCCCAGCGTCCGCTCATCCAGCGCTACTGGCACGATGCGACCGTGCAAACCGACGACTTCACCAATGAGGGTGTCGTCGCTTCCGGCTCCTGGCCCTATCAGGTCAATCTTCTGCAGGCGAACAAGAAGCCGATCGCCTCGGTCGTTCCTGCCGAAGGGGCGACGGGCTGGGCCGACACCACCATGCTCCATGCCAAGGCCGCGCACCCGAATTGCGCGTATATGTGGATGAACCATTCTCTTGAGCCGAAGGTTCAGGGCGATGTCGCCGCCTGGTTCGGCTCGGTTCCTGCGGTCCCCGCCGGCTGCAAGGCGAGCGAGTTGCTCACGGAGACCGGCTGCGCCACAAACGGCTTCGACAATTTTGACAGGATTGCGTTCTGGAAGACGCCGATCGGCAAGTGCGCCACCCAGGAAGCCTGCGTTCCCTATTCGCGCTGGGCGACCGACTATATCGCCGTCGTGGGCGGGCAATGAGGCTCTTCTCGCAATAAGAACCGGCAACGGGGAATTCCTTGGCGACAATTCCGGAAGCCCCCGTCGCTGTTTCTTTCCGCGGCGTCGAACGCCACTACGGACAGGTCCACGCCGTCGATGGTGTCGACCTCGATATCGCGCCGGGCGAGTTCTTCGCCATGCTGGGGCCGTCCGGTTCCGGCAAGACGACGTGCCTCCGGCTGATCGCCGGCTTCGAACAGCCGACCGCCGGACGCATCCGTATTTTCGGCGAGGAGGTCGAAGGCGTGCCGGCCTACCGGCGGCCGGTCAACACCGTCTTCCAGGACTACGCGCTCTTCCCGCACATGAATGTCCTCGACAATGTCTGCTACGGGCTACGAATCCGGGGCATGGCGCGCGGCGAACGCGAAAAGCTCGGCCGCGACGCGTTGGGGCTCGTCAAGCTTTCACGCATGGAGGCGCGCAAACCCGGCCAGCTCTCCGGTGGCCAGCGCCAGCGTGTGGCGCTGGCACGCGCCCTTGTCTTGCGGCCGAAAGTGCTGCTCCTCGACGAACCGCTCGGCGCGCTCGACCTGAAACTGCGCGAGGAAATGCAGGGCGAGCTGAAGAGCCTGCACAAGACCATCGGTCTTACCTTCGTCTTCGTCACTCACGATCAGGGCGAGGCGCTGTCGATGGCGGATCGCGTTGCGGTCTTCAATAACGGGCGCATTGTTCAGGTCGGGGCGCCGGAAGACATTTATGAGAGGCCGCGCGTGCGCTTCGTCGCCGATTTCGTCGGCGGCTCGAACATCGTCGAGCCGGACCTTGTCCGCGCATGGACCGGCAAGGCGGGCGTGGCGAGTCTTCGACCAGAAAAGATCGCCGTGGTCCCGAACGACGCGGAAAGCCGGGCGGGCGCCATCGAAGTCGACGGCACGGTTGCCCAGATCCTCTACCAGGGCCCGGTCAAGCGCATCGAACTGGCGACTGCCGGTAGCGTGCTGGTTGCCGCCATCCCGGCAACGGCTGGCCCGCCTCTGTCCGAGGGCGACCGCGTTCGCGCCGTCTTCGCGGCAAGCGCGCTCCACATCATGGAAGGCCAATGACCGCCGCAGTCTTCGATATCGACGCCCCACGCGACGGACTTTTGCGGCGCGTCTCCGACGTGCTTCTCGCCAGGCGCGGTTTCTACCTGCTGCTCCTCCTTCTGCCGCCCCTGCTCTGGCTGGGTGTCGTCTATCTCGGTTCCCTGTTTGCGCTTCTCGCCGAGAGTCTGTTCTCCATCGACGATTTCTCGGGGGTAATCATTCGCCAACCGACGCTGGCAACCTTCGCCCAGCTTCTGCAGCCAGCGAATTTCGATGTCATCGTCCGCACCATTGCGATTGCGACGACGGTGACGATCCTTGCGGTCATCGTCGCGTTCCCGATCGCCTACTACGCCGCCCGCTACGCGCGCGGACGCATGAAGGCGGCCTTCTACCTGCTCGTCATGATGCCGCTGTGGTCGAGCTATCTCGTCAAGATCTACGCGTGGAAACTGCTCCTCGCCAAGGAAGGCGCCATCGGCTGGACGATGAACGAGGCTGGGGCGGGCTCGCTCCTCGACGCCGTCCTCGCCTTGCCGGTCATCGGCGGCCCGTCCTTGTCGACGAGCTATATCGGCATGGTGCTCGTTTTCCTCTACCTCTGGATTCCGTTCATGGTCTTGCCGGTGCAGGCGGCACTCGAGCGGGTTCCGGTCAGCCTGATCGAAGCCTCCGGCGACCTCGGCGCCGCACCGGGCCAGACGTTTCGCACGGTTATCCTGCCGCTCGCGCTGCCGGGCGTCGTCGCCGGCGCGATCTTCACCTTCTCGCTTACTCTCGGCGATTACATCGTGCCCGAGATTGTCGGGCCTTCGTCGCTGATCCTCGGACAAGTCGTCTACATCCAGCAGGGGACGGCCGGAAATATTCCGCTTGCGGCCGCCTTTGCGGTGGTGCCCATCGTCATCATGGGCTTCCTCCTCACGGTCGCCAAACGCATCGGGGCTTTCGATGCGCTGTGATCTCTCCGGGTGCTGTCATGCGTGACGGTCAACGCGCGCCCGTCGGCCTGAAAATCGCCGCCGGCGCCGGGCTTGCCTTCATCCACGTGCCGTTGCTTTTCATCCTCCTCTACGCCTTCACCAGCGAAGATCGGAGCTACCAGTTTCCGCCGCCCGGCCTGACGCTGAAGTGGTTTGCGGTAGCCTGGGGCAGGCAAGACATCTTCGATGCTCTCGGCCTCTCGGTCGCCGTGGCGACCCTGTCGACCGCCGCTGCGCTCGTGCTCGGCACGTTTGCCGCGGCGGCGCTCGCCCGCACCCGTTTCTTCGGACGCGAGGCGATTTCGCTCCTCCTTATCCTGCCGATCGCGCTACCCGGCATCGTCACCGGCATATCGCTGCGTGCCGCGTTTGATATTGCCGATATTCCGTACTCGTTCTGGACCATCGTCCTTGGCCACGCCACCTTCTGCATCGTCGTCGTCTACAACAACGCCGTGGCGCGGTTTCGCCGCCTTTCGCCTTCGCTGGTGGAGGCCTCGATGGACCTTGGGGCGGATGGCTTCCAGACATTCCGGCACGTCGTGCTACCTAACATCGCCACAGCCCTTCTTGCCGGCGGGATGCTCGCCTTCGCGCTCTCTTTCGACGAAGTCATCGTCACCACCTTCACCGCCGGCCAGCAGACGACGCTGCCGATCTGGATGTTGTCGGAACTTGTCCGCCCGCGTCAGCGGCCCGTTACCAACGTCGTTGCCGTGATTGTCATCGCCCTTACATTCCTGCCGATCCTCGCCGCCTACTACCTCACCCGCAACGGCGAGGCGGTGGCGGGTGGCGGCAAGTAAGTACCTCCGGAGAAATGCCATGCAGACCGAGATGCTGATCGGAAAGAGCTTCGCCAGAGGCACCGAGCACGAGGAGAAGATCCTCAATCCGAAGTCCGGCGAAATCATCCTGTCGCTGCCCGAAGCCTCGGCCGAACAGATCGACGAGGCCGTCGCCGCCGCCGTCAATGCCTTCGCCAAATGGTCGCGGACGACCCCCGGCGAGCGAGCCGGCTATCTGCTGAAGCTCGCCGACCGCATCGAAGCCGAGGCCGACGACCTTGCCGGCCTCGAAGCCCTCAACTGCGGCAAGCCCAAGCATGCCGTGCTCCGCGACGAGATACCGGCGGTCGTCGACTGCTTCCGATTCTTCGCCGGCGCATGCCGGGTCGTACCGGGGTCGGCTGCCGGCGAATATCTGCCCGGGTTCACATCGATGATCCGGCGCGACCCGATCGGCGTCGTTGTCTCCATCGCGCCCTGGAACTATCCGCTGATGATGGCCGCGTGGAAACTCGGGCCGTCGCTCGCCGCCGGCAACACGGTGGTTCTCAAGCCTTCCGAGCAAACGCCGCTGACGACTTTGCGGCTGGCGAAGATCGCCGCCGAAATCCTTCCGGAGGGCGTGCTCAACGTCGTGGTCGGCCGCGGCGAGACGGTGGGCAACGCCCTCATCAATCATCCGAAGGTGGCGATGATTTCGCTGACCGGCGACATCGCCACCGGCAAGAAGGTGCTGACCGCCGCGGCGAAGTCGGTGAAGCGCACGCATCTGGAACTCGGCGGCAAGGCGCCGGTCATCGTCTTCGACGATGCCGATGTCGACGCCGTCGTCGATGGCGTCAGGATGTTCGGATACTACAATGCCGGACAGGACTGCACCGCCGCCTGCCGCATCTATGCCGGGGGCAAGGTCTACGACAAGCTGGTAAGCGGCCTGACCAGTGCCGCTTCGTCGATCGCCTTCAACCAGAAGGACGACGCGAAGAACGAAATCGGGCCGCTCATCTCGGAGCGTCAGCGCGAGCGGGTGGCCAGCTTCGTCCAGCGGGCGAGCGAACTGAAGCATGTCGAGATCACGACCGGCGGCAAGCGGGCCGCTGGGAACGGCTTCTTCTACGAACCGACAGTGGTCGCCGGAGCGCGGCAGGAGGACGAGATCGTCCGCCGCGAAGTTTTTGGCCCGGTGGTGTCCGTCACGCGCTTCACCGATCCCGAGGAGGCCGTCGCCTGGGCCAACGATTCCGACTACGGGCTCGCCTCATCCGTCTGGACCAGGGACGTCGGCCGGGCGATGGCGGTGGCGGCGCGCCTGCAATACGGCTGCACCTGGATCAACTGTCATTTCATGCTCGCCAACGAGATGCCGCATGGCGGCCTAAAGCAATCCGGCTATGGCAAGGATCTCAGCGTCTACGCGCTTGAGGACTATTCGGTCGTCCGCCACGTCATGGCCAAGCTCGGCTGACGGCGGACGCTGTTGGTACGGCTTGTCGGGTTTGCGGGCTTCCGTCCAAAACCGCATCTGATAGCGTGGCGCCGGGTTTTCCACCGCGGAGACTGAAGATTCATGAGCCCCGCCGACAAAGGCAGGATCGATTTCCGGATCCTGGACCGCCCGGACATTCCGATCCGCAAGTACGCGGCTGGCGACACGATCATCGCCAAGGGCGCGGTGGCGCGCGAGATGTTCCTGTTGCGCAAGGGCCGTGTCGATATTCTCATCCACAGCCGCACGGTCGAGGAGATCGGGCCGGGCGGCATTTTCGGTGAGATGGCGCTGATCGACCATGCCCCGCGCGCGGCGGAGGTTATTGCCCGCGTCGACTGCGAGGTCGTGCCGATCGATGAGAAGCTGTTCGTCTCACTGGTGCAGGACGCGCCTTATTTCGCGCTCGACGTGATGCGGGTCCTGGCCGACCGCATCCGTGCCCTCGACAAGTTCCTCTAGGGCAGGGCGGCAGCCGGGACGAATTGTCCGACGAGAATGGCCGCGATCACGACGTAGGTCGCCTGGTGGGCGAACTGGTCAAGGCCGTAGATGCGCCAATACGCGCCGTCGGTCGGGGTGTAGCCGGCACGCCGCAGCCACTGCTCCTTCGTCCAGTCGATGTGATAGTGGACGATGAACTCGCCGACGACGATGGCAATGCCGGTCATCAGGGTGGGCGTGATGGCGAGGAAAGCGGCAGTCGTGCCAAGGGCCTGCAGCCCGGCATGGAGGAATCCGCCGGGGTGGCCATAAATTCCCTTGTTACGAAACTGGTAGGGCGTCTGCACAAGGTAGTCGAAGATGAAGTGTTTCAATTCCAGCAGCGCGAAAACGGCAATAAGCGCCGTGCTCAAGTGATCCACGTCACGTTTCCCCAGCTCTCCAGGCGACCCCGCGTACCAAGTGCGAGTATGCGCCCGCCCCCGTCAAGGGACTGTGAATATCGTCACAGGGCGTCCCCGAAGCCTCTTCCTGCTGCCCCGGATCGGTCATCCGGCTACTTGGAAGTTGCCGCAAAACTGCCGTCCCAGTCGTCGGGCGGCGGGTTTTCGCGCCAGATGGCGATGCGCGACAAATAGAGCTTGTAGAACGCCTCGAGTCCGGCGATCCCCGCGTCCCGGGCTGCGGCCACCGCCTCTTCGGCCTCCTTCCAGCGCCGGCCGCGATAGGCCGCGAGCATTCCCACATGCGCCGGCACGAGGTTGGTCCTGACGCTCTCCTCGATGCCCAGTGCGTCGAGGAACGTGTAGACGCGGGTGGCCTGCGTGCG
>JBDTLN010000036.1:0-10030 GCA_039934795.1 Bauldia sp.
GCGGCGTTCTCGCCGCTCCTCTTCTGGCCGGGCATCGTCGGCCAGTTCATGAAATACATGCCGATTACCCTCATTGCGACGCTATCGGCTTCCCTGGTTACCGCACTGATCTTCACACCTACCCTCGGTGCGCTGATCGGCAAGCCGCAGCCGCATGTCGAGCGGCACGCACGTCGCGACAGCCTCTATATCCGCGTCGTCAAGGTCGCCATCCACCACCCGGGCGCAGTAATCCTGCTCGCTCTCGGGCTGCTGGTAGGCGTGGTCTATGCCTACAGTCAGCTCGGCAAGGGCGTCGAGTTCTTCCCTGATGTCGAGCCCGACACCGCCGTCGTCCTCGTCCACGCGCGCGGCAACATGTCCCTTATCGAGAAGGACCGGTTGGTGCGCCAGGTCGAGGCCACCATGCTCGATATGAATGAGCTGGAGACGATCTACGCCCGATCCGGCGACATGGGCCAGGGCGGCACGGACGAGGTTACCGAGGATGTCGTCGGCCAGATCCGCTTCAGCTTCATCGACTGGAAGAAGCGGCGGAAAGCCGGCGAGATCATGGAGGATATTCGCCAGCGTACCGCCCACTTGCCCGGCATCCGAGTGGAGGTCACCGCGCCGCAGGCCGGCCCACCGACCGGCAAGGCCATCCAGGTGCAGCTTTCCAGCTACTCTCCCGAGGCGCTCGACAAGGCAGCCATCAAGGTTGCCGACGAACTCGCCAAAAGGCCGGAAGTCCGCGACATCGACAACGGGCTGCCTATGCCGGGCATCGACTGGCGGCTTGAAATCGACAAGCCCGAGGCGGCGCAATTCGGCGTCGGCGTCGGCGCGGTGGGCCTGGCCGTACAGCTCATCACAAACGGCGTGAAGATCACCGACTACCGGCCGGCCAATACCGACAAGCCTGTCGACATCATCCTGCGCTTCCCGGAAAACCGGCGGACCCTTGCGGACATCGACGATCTGCGGGTTCAGACGGCGAACGGTGCGGTGCCGATCGGCAATTTCGTCGAGCGTGTGCCGTCGCGGCGGGTTGGCGTGATCCATCGCGTCGACGGTATTCGCGTTGTCTCGGTGACCGCCAATGTGGCCAAGGGCGTCAACGTCGCCGCTGTCCAACAGACGGTGACCGAGGAGTTGAAGAAGGCCGATTTCGGCGGCGTTGTCGACTGGAAGCTGAAGGGGTCCGACGAGGAGCAAGCCGAGGCGGCATCGTTCCTGATGAGCGCCTTCGGTGCGGCCCTGTTCCTGATCTTTGCGGTTCTGCTCGCGGTCTTCAACAAGTTCTCGAGCGTCGGCCTTATTCTCTCGGCCATTTTCCTGTCGACAATCGGCGTGTTCCTCGGCGCCATCATCATGAGCCAGGCCTTCGGCATCGTGATGAGCGGCATCGGGATCATCGCGCTGGCCGGCGTGGTGACCAACAACAACATCATCCTCATCGATACCTATGACCGGCTGCGGCGCGAAGGCGTTTCGATGGAGGAGGCGATCCTCAAGACCTGCCGCGAACGCGCCAGGCCCGTCTTGCTGACGGCAGTCGCGGCGATCCTTGGCGTGCTACCCATTGCCTTCGGTCTGAACCTCGACTTCCTGGTGCGCGAAGTGACCTATGGCGCGCCCTCGACGCAGTGGTGGATTCAGCTCTCGACGGCGATCGTCTTCGGTCTCGGCTTCGCCACGGTCCTGACGCTGATCGTCACCCCCGCGTCGCTGGCGGGGATCGCCAAACTGTCGGCCTTCAGCAAGCGCATCTTCCGACGGAAACCGAAGGCCGGTGGCGGTGCCCCGGCCCATGCCCGCCGGCCGGACGAACACGTCTAGGCAGACGGAGCGGCCCGGCAGAGCGCCGCCGTCCAGTTCGTCAGATCTGCGGGTCGGCCGCCGGTTCAAGCCTCGCGCCTGCGCCGGGCCGGCGCTCCCGGGGCGAGTCTCCTGCCCCAGGTTCCGGCACACGCGCGCCGCCGCACTTACTCCGCCGCTTCGGGCACGATCTTGCGGCCGACGGGGGTGAGTTCACGCGTCAGCTCGCGACGCTGTCGGAACTTGGCGAATTCCAGATCGGCGATCACGCCGATCAGGATCACGGAGCCCATAACCGCAAAGTTGAGCGATGACGGAATGCCGAGCAGGTTGACGAGGTTCTGTAGTTCCTGGAGCAGCACGACGCCCAACACTACACCGATGATCGAGCCTTCGCCGCC
The DNA here is from genome assembly GCA_039934795.1 of Bauldia sp. Taxonomy (GTDB): domain Bacteria; phylum Pseudomonadota; class Alphaproteobacteria; order Rhizobiales; family Kaistiaceae; genus CAMCWB01. The sequence goes on from JBDTLN010000036.1 coordinate 2,202, forward strand.
GCGCAGCGAGAACCCGCCCAGCACGGCGGCAGCGATGGCGTAAAGCTCATAGAAGTTTGCGTGCGCTGATGGCGCAATCGAGCGCGTGTACATGGCAAAGTAGATCGAGCCGAACACCGTCATTACCTGGCAAATGACGTAAGCGGAGACGATCACCAGGCCGGTGCGGATGCCCGAGTAGCGCGCGGCTTCCTCGTTCTTGCCGACCGCATAGAGGTAGCGGCCGAAGATCGAGCGATGCAGCACGACCCACATGATCGCCGTCGCGATGATGAGGGCGATGAAGGAGTTCGGGACGCCGTAGCTGCGTCCCGCCGCAAGAAACTCGAGATCGGGAAACTTCTGGCCGAAAGCAAAGCCAGCCGTTGAGTCGCCGGTATAGAAGCGCGCCATGCCGCGATAGATCAGCAGCCCGCAGAGCGTCACCACGAATGGCTGCATCTTGAGTTTGGTAATCAGGAGACCGTGCGCCAGTCCGATCAGCACACCGAGGCCTATCATTAGCAGCAGCGCAATCGGCCATGGGACGCCGTGATTGGCGATCAGGTCTACGAACAGCACGCCGGTAAGGGCTATGACCGAACCGACCGAAAGTTCAATGCCGCCCGTGATGATGACGAACGCCTGGCCTATCGCCACAAGTCCGAACATGCCCACCAGATTGGACGTGTTGGCGAGGTTGATCGGGAGGAGGAAGCGCGGGTTGATGGATGCGACCACCGCGCCCACCACGATGATCAAGATCAGGAGGCCTATATCCTTCTTAGTCATCCCGTGCTCCCCGCATGCAGCGGCTTGCCGATGGCCAGCCGCATGACATTTTCTTCGCTGAATTGATCGCGCTTCAGCACGCCCGAAATGCTGCCCTCATGCATGACGGCAATGCGATCGGATACGCCGATCACTTCTTCCATGTCGCTGGATATCATCATGACCGCGACCCCGGCATCGGCCAGCCCACGCATGAGCCGGTAGATTTCAGACTTGGAACCCACGTCGATACCGCGCGTCGGCTCGTCGAATATCAATATTTTCGGCTTCATCGCGAGCCATTTGCCGAGCACGACCTTCTGCTGGTTGCCGCCGGAAAGTGACTTGGCGAGCGTCGTCACCAGCGGCGTTCTGATATCGAGGTTGCGGCGCTGCGTTTCGGCAGCGGCATTTTCGCTGCTCTTGACGACCATAAAGTTAGACGAGTACCTGGGCAGGTCGGGCAGCGAAATATTCTGGGAGATCGGCAGATCGAGGAGCAGTCCCGCACCCTTGCGGTCTTCCGGGACAAGGAACACGCCACGGGCCACAGCATTGGCGGCTTGCTGCGGAGCGTAGGCTTCCCCCCCGACCTCGAAGCGGCCGCCCAAGATCGGATCAATGCCGAAGACAGCCCGAGCCAGCTCCGTCCGGCCCGAGCCGACGAGACCGGCGATCCCGAGAATCTCACCTTTGTGCAAATCCAGGTCGACCGTCTTACCGGGATAGGTTGATGTCCGCACCTCCAACGCGCGCATGGCAACCGCACCTCGAGCCTGCGCCGGCGCCGACTGGATGGCCTTGAGGTCGCGGCCGATCATCAGCTTGACCATGCGGTCGTGATCGATCTCCGCCCTGTCGAGCGTGCCCGCCGTGCTCCCGTCGCGCAGCACGATCACGCGGTCGGCGGCCTTCTCGATCTCGTGCAGCCGATGCGAAATGAAGATGACGCTGATGTTGTCCCGCTTGAGCGCCGCGATGACGTCGAGCAGCTTGGCGGTCTCCGACAAGGGGAGACTTGACGTCGGTTCGTCGAGGATGACCAGGCGCGCACGCATCGACAGCGCCTTGGCGATCTCGACCATTTGCCGCTGCGCCAGCGACAGGTCGGCCAGCGGCGTCGACGCCTTGAAGCCGGCGCCGAGCCGCTTCAGCAGTGGTTCCGCCATGGCGCGCAGCTTCTGCGTATCGATGAGCCGCAGGATGCCCCCTCTGCGGGGCTCGCGGCCGATGAAGATATTGGCGGCGACGTCGAGATTGTCGAAGAGGTTGAGTTCCTGATGAACGAAGGCGATGCCGGCGGTCATGCTGGCGGCGACGGAAAGGGAACGATGCTCGACGCCATCGAGAGTGATCGTTCCCGACTCGGGCTCGGTCACCCCGCCGAGAATCTTCACTAGCGTAGACTTGCCGGCGCCGTTCTCACCGACGAGCCCGATGACCTCGCCGGGGCGTACAGTCATCGAAAAACCCTGCAGCGCGACAACGCCGGGGTAGCTCTTGCGGATGTCGGCAAGGATCAGGAACGGGTCGGTTGGAGCCGTCACAACGGCGGCAGCAGTGTTCATGTTGGCGAGCCTAGGCGAGAAGGTTGACGGGCGGCAAGCATTTGGCCGCCGCCCGCCCGCAAGAATGAGCCGGTTCCACTATGAAGTTTAACCGGCTCTGTTCGCCTTACTTGCCCTGCATCTTCGCCAGATTGGCGGAGTAGGCATCGATGTCCGCCGCATGCAGAATCGAGCCGGGAATGATGATGACGCCATCGGCCGGGATGCCCGACTTGTCGCCCTCAATGTACTTGGCCATCAGGTTGAAGCCCTGGTGGGCCCACTCGTACGGCTGCTGCACGACGGTGCCGGCGATCGTGCCTTCCTTCACACCACCGAGGGTGATGGGATCGTCGTCGAACGAGATCACGGTGATCTTGCCGAGCATGTCGGCGTTCTTCAGCGCCTGATAAATCGCCGGGGTGCTGTAGGAATAGAAGCCGACGAAGCAGTTGATCTCGGGGTTGGCCACGAGGATGTCTTCGACGTTCTTCTTGGCAACGGTCTGGTCGCCGCCGTCGTCGCGGGTATCGACCAGCTCGATCTTGGTTCCCTTGACGCCTTCGTTAAAGCCGTCGCGACGTTCGGTGAAGTTGGCGGCGTCGAGATGGCCGACGATGCCCATGCACTTGGCGCCGTTGGGCAGGGCTTCCTTGGCGACCTGACCGGCCTGCACGCCAAGCGCGGTGTTGGACGAACCGACATAGGCGATGCGCTTGCTCTTCGAAGCATCCGAGTCCATCGTGAACAGCAAGGTCTTCGACGCTATATCGTCGAGCTTGTCGATAGCATTCGGATCGATCGGGGAAACCATGATCGCCTTGACGCCGGCAGTTACCAGGTCGTCCATGATCTGGTTCTGGATGGCGACGGTCGACTGGTCCGGATACTTGAAGATCAGCTCGTAGTTCGGCAGTTCTTCCTGAGCCTTCTTGGTGCCCGCTTCGGCCGCTTTCCAGAAGTCGGCGGCGATGTTCACGACAAAGGCGAGTTTTGGCTTGTCGGCGGCGGTGGCTGCGTTCGCTGCAGCGGCAGCCACGGCGGCGGCGGCAACGGTCAACAGGATACGTTTCATCTCGGTCTTTCCTCCCAGGTGCGTTTGGTTTTCATGACGCGACCGTGCAGTGGCTCTGGCGCCGGGCGCCGCATGGTCGCGTGTTTTATCTCGATAGCCCGGCGTAAATTGAGGGGCGCACATCACGTGGCCCCGAAGTTCTCCCCAACCCTTTGCCGCGCCACCGACGTAGCGCCGGGCCAAGCATTAATCGTATAAATCGGAGGTTAGCCGAAAGGCGGCAGGTGCGCAACTCAGCCCACAAATGGCTGATTTCACAGGAAATTCGGCGGAACTATCATCGTATGATAGTCGGGTGTTACTTGCCGGCACCGTGCCGATCCTCCGCCAGGGTCGCCCGAACATCGGGCGGAAATACGACGAGAGTATCGGTCGCGACCCGCTGGACCTCGGCCTGCATGGCGGTGACCTCGGCCCGGATCTCGCCGAGCTTGGCGTCGATTGCCGCCCGGTCGGGCTGAGGCTCGGCAATCAGCGCGCCGAGTTCGCGCCGCAGACCCCGCAGCCGGTCGATGGATTGCATTGTTCCCGGCTTGGTGGCTTCGACCGCGACCTCCACTTTTGCCATTGCGTCAGGCGGCAAGCGTCCCCTCAGCCAGGCCAGTTCGAAGCGCAACTGGGACGAGGCGCCGCCGCCCCCGCGGTGACCGAACGGCCACCTGACGTGTACGAAGTCGGTCGCCGTGGCGCCGATGACAAAAGCGTTGACGGCGAGCGAGGCGACGAGGACGCCGACCAGCCACCGCTGCCGCGTGAGGGGCGAACCGATCATTCCGTGCCACTTTCCAGGGGGCCGAAGACCAGCGGATCGAGAACCACAACGTCGAAACTTGGCTGGCCGGAACCGGCGAAAACGCCGCCATCGACCGCGCCACCGATCCCGGCAGCCAGCACGACAGCGGCGGCAATCGCCATCCAGCCCGAGCGCCGCGCCCGTTGCGGGCGCCGGGCGACAACTGCTGCCATCACGCGGTCGACTGCGCCGGAGGCGCGAACATCGGCGTCGAGGGCGTCACGGTCGGCGGCAAGGCTCCGCTCAAACGATGCGGCGGCGTCCAGTTGCGCGCGCAAGACGCGATCCGCGAGCACGGCTTCGCGCACGCGGTTGGCGAGGGCCCGGTCCGGCCAGCGCGACAGATCGGCGCCATTGGCCTCGATAGCGGCGACAAGTTCGGCCCGACGATCGGCGTTCGTATCGATCATGGCGCTCGTTCTCCACTCCAGTCGACTGCCAGCACGGCCTTCAGCCTGCGACGGGCCCTGGCAAGGAGCGATTCATAGGCGCTCTCGCCGATGCCCATGACCGACGCTGCTTCGGCCTGACCAAGTTCCTGAAAGTGACAGAGGATCAACGCCGTCCGCTGGCGGTCGGGCAAGCGCTCAATGGCCGACTGGACCAGGCGCGCATCGTCTTCACGGACGAGCAAATCGTCGGCAAGGGGCGAGTCGTCCTCAAGCTCTGCTTCGAGCGATCCGATATCGATCGACGGACGGCGTCGGCGAATGCTGTCGATGCAAAGACGGTAGACGACCTGGTGCAACCAGGTGGAAACCCTGCCGTTCGGTTGCCAGGCCTCGGCTGCCTGCCAAAGGCGGACGAGCGATTCCTGCACAACTTCCTCGGCCTCAGCCGGAGAGGCCGTGAGAATCGAGCGAGCAAAACGGAGGAGACGCGGCGTCTCGGCACCCACCATGCTGGCGAAGGCCTGATCGTCGCCGGCCGCTATCGCCGCCATCAGATCGCGATCGGCAGCGATGCCGCGTGAACCATGCGCTACGTCAGGCGCCACTCCATCTCTCCCGTGAAGGACCTCAGAGGCCAACTTCTCCCGACTACTGGCGACGGGCTTCGCCGGCGCGCCTTCTGCTCCGGCGGAAACCAGCCGGAGGCCCGGTGCGGCCGGACGGCTGTCGAACGCTTTCCGCATAGCACTTCCGGAAGGGGCGCGATCGGTCCGGGTCATTCGGCTGCCATCCGCATCGGCGGCTCATCACCCGATTCCTCGGTGGTCGGCTCGTATCCGCGCGGCGCGTCGCCGGCGGCGGCAAGCTCGCGATCGAGGCGCTGCTCCTCGGCGATACGCGGCTTGGCGAAGCGAGCCAGCAGGCTGAAAACAACCGGCGTCAGGAACAGGGTGGCGATGGTGGCGAAACCGAGACCGCCGACTATGATCCAGCCGAGGGAGCGGCGCGCTTCCGCGCCGGCGCCGCCGGTCAAGAGGAGCGGCAGGCCGCCGAGCACCGTGGCGAACATGGTCATGACCACCGGCCGCAAGCGGATGAGGGCCGCGTTGCGGATGGCGTCGTTGACGGACTGGCCCTGGTCGCGAAGCTGATTGGCGAATTCGACGATGAGGATGCCGTTCTTCGACATAAGACCGACCAGCATGATGAGGCCGATCTGGCTGTAGATGTTGAGCGAGCCGCCGGTCAGCAGCATGGCGAAGATCGCCGCCGCAAGTCCGAAGGGCACGGTAGCGATGAGGATGAAGGCGCTGTTGAAGCTCTCGAACTGACCGGCAAGGACCAGCAGCACGACGAGCAGGGCAAAGGCGAAGGTCTGGAAGACGCCGCTGGTCGTCGTGTTGAGTTCCTTGGCCTCGCCCGAGTAGACGATGTTCATGCCCGCGGGGAGAACCGTGGCCGCAGTTGCCTCGAGGGCCGTCATGCCCTTGCGGAGGTCGATGCCCGGCGTGAGCGTTGCCGTCATCGGTACGGCGCGGCGCTGATCCTGGCGCTGGAGGCTCGGCGCAACGGCGACCTCCTCGAACGACACGAGGGATGACAGCGGCACCATCTTGCCGCCCGCCGTTCGCAGCTGAATGCGGTCGAGGCCGCCGGCGTCCTGGATGAGACCGTAGGGCGCCTGCGCGAGAATCTTGATCTGGTCGTCGCCCTGATAGTAGTTGCCGAGATCCGTGCCAGCCAGGAGCGTCTGGAGGGCAGTCGAGATGGTGGTGACCGGGATGCCTACGTCGCTCGCCCGTTCACGGTCGATCTTGATCGATATCTGCGGCTGGGTGGTATCGAAGTTGAGCCGGACGTTGTCGAACCTCGGGTCTTTCTGAAGCGCCGCCATCAGGACATCGGCGGCCTCGGAGATCGGACCGTAGTCCGTGCCGGTGATGGCGAACTGGAGCCCCTGCCCGCCGCCGCGAATGCCGAGGCTGTTGGCGGTCCGCGTGAAGACCTGAATGCCCGGGATCGACTGGAGCTTGCGGTTGAGTTCGGCAGTGATTTCCATCTGGCTCCGCGTGCGCTTGTCCCAAGGCGTGAGCGTCAGGAAGACGAAGCCGCCGCCACCGCCGCCCTGGGCGTTGGCAAAGACGTTCTGAACCTCGCCGGCATCGACCAGCGGCTGAACGATCGCTTCGATCTTGCGGATCTGGTCGGAGGTGTAGTCGACGGTCGCGCCCTGGGGCGAGGAGACCGACATCGGCACGAAGCCGCGGTCCTCGGGTGGCGTCAGTTCGGATGGCAACTGGGTGAAGACAACGGCGGCGGCACCGGCAAAGAGCACCGAGGCAACGACCACGACCATGGGCGCGGCGAGCGCCGCGCTGAGCAGTCGCGCGTAAAGACGCTCGGCGGCGCGGCCGAAGGCGCTGACGGCGCGGCCGACCGGATTGCGGCTTGGCGCCTCGTGATCGCCGTCGCCGATCCATCGCGAGGCGAGCATCGGGCAAAGGGTCAGCGCGACGAAGGCGGAGAGCGTTACGGCGAAAGCCAGAACAAAGCCGAATTCGGAAAACAGGCGGCCGGCGACCCCAGGGAAGAACGAGATCGGGATGAAGACGGCGGCGAGCGTGGCGGTGGTCGAGAGGACGGCGAAAAAGACCTGCTTGGTGCCAAGCACCGCGGCGGCGCGCGTACCGAGGCCGAGGCCGCGCTGGCGCATGATGTTCTCGATGACGACGATGGCGTCGTCGACGACCATGCCGATGGCCAGCACCAGCGCCAGGAGGGTCAGGATATTGATCGAGAAACCGGCCGCCCAGATCGCCCCGACCGCGCCGATGAGGGCGATAGGCACCGTGATCGCCGGGATGAAGGTGATGCGGACCGAGCGCAGGAAGATGTAGATGATGCTGATGACGATCGCGGTGGCGAGGAGAAGATCGATGACGACCGACTCGATCGAGCCGCGAATAAAGGTGGCGTCGTCGGAAGTGACGATCAACTTGACGCCATCGGGCAGCGACAGATTTAGCTGATCGACGGCGGCCCGAACGCCGCTGGAAATCTCCAGCGCATTGGACTTGGCCTGGCGGATGATGTTGATGCCGACGCCGTTGCCGCCGTTCATGCGCAGCGCTGTCGTCCGTTCGGCGGGGCCAAACACGACGTCGGCGACATCACCGACGCGGGTGGTCGGGTTGATCTCGATGGCGCCGATCTCCGCCGCCGACTTGGCGCTGGCGTCGGCGCGCACCAGCATGGTGCGGTTGGCGTCGGAG
>JBDTLN010000037.1:0-10024 GCA_039934795.1 Bauldia sp.
CGCCATCAAGGCGCTGCGAGACGGCCACCACGGCTATACCCCCGCGACCGGTATCAAGCCGCTCCGCGAAGCCGTCGCCGCCGATATCGACCGGCGGATCGGTGTGAACGTCTCCCCGGACCAGGTAATTATCGTTCCCGGCGGCAAGATCACGATGTTCGCCGCCATCCAGATGTTCGGCGAGCCCGGAGCCGACATCCTCTATCCGGACCCCGGATTTCCGATCTATCGGTCGATGATCGAGTTCACCGGCGCCCGGCCGGTGCCGATCCCGATCCGCGAGGCCAACAGCTTCGCCTTCCACGCCGAGGAAACGCTGGCCCTCCTCACTCAAAAAACGCGGCTCATTATCCTCAACTCCCCCGCCAACCCGACCGGCGGGGTCACTCCGAAGGCAGAGATCGACAAGCTCGTCGCCGGCCTGGAGCGATTTCCCGACGTCGCGATCCTGTCCGACGAGATCTACGGCCAGATGACCTATGACGGGCTGCCGCACGTCTCGTTGCTGAGCTACCCGGAGGTGCGCGACCGCGTCATTCTCCTCGACGGGTGGTCGAAGACCTATGCCATGACCGGCTGGCGGATGGGCTTCTCGGTCTGGCCGAAGCCGCTTTACGAAAACATCCGCAAGCTCGCCGTCAACGCATGGTCTTGCGTCAACGCCTCCGCGCAATATGCCGGCCTTGCCGCACTCACCGGCCCGCAGGATTCGGTCGCCATGATGGTCGCCGAGTTTGACAAGCGTCGGAAGATCGTCGTCGAGGAGTTGAACAAGCTGCCCGGCATTTCCTGCATCACGCCGAAGGGCGCCTTCTACGCGTTCCCTAACATCTCCAGGACCGGCCTCAAGGCCAAGCCGTTCGCCTCGCGGCTTTTGGAGGAATCCGGGGTCGCGACCATCGGCGGACCGGATTTCGGCATCCATGGCGAGGGATATCTACGCCTCTCGTACGCCAACTCCGCCGAGAACATCCGCCGCGCGATTGCTCGGATGGCCGAATTTCTCGCCGCGCAAAAGGCGGCGTGAGCGCGCTGCTTGAACCGGAATGAGAAGGCGGGCTCATCTATCGGATGAGGCGAGCAACGCCGGCTAAGAGATTCCTGGGACTGGTAATTCTGCCCGGCGTTTGATCACCGCGTGAGCCGGCAGCGGGACGATGCTTGAATCGAAGACTGAACGCTGCCGACCGAGCGCTACGCCGCCCCGTAGAAGGCGCGAATGAGGTGGTGGGTTTCAGCGTCACCGGGCAGCATCATGCCCCAGGCGCCACCGCCATGAATGTGGGCGAGTTCCTCTTGCCGCTTCTCCAGCATCTCGGCGAAACGCTCGACCAGCGCCGGCGCCGCCGCGAGAATGGGCGCAAGCGCGGCTTTATCGATCTCGATGGCAACGACCGATTCGGCCGCGGTGACCGTCGCCGTGCGTGACTGGCCGGTGAGCAATGACACCTCTCCGACGACATCCCCGGCATAGAGTTCCGCGACAAGGTCCGGTTCGTTCTCGACCCGCACCGACACCTCCCCGCTCTCGATGACAAACATTGAGGCGCCCGGCTCGTCTTCTCTCGTCAGCGCCTCGCCCTTGGCGAAGGTCCGCCGCCGTGCGCCGGCCGCCAGCTTGTCGAGCTGATTGCCGTCGAGGGCTTCGGAGAAGAACGCGATCATCCCCAGCAGTTCGCGGGGCTCGATGGGACTGTTCTTGTCGGTTGAGGTCATGGGGCGATAACAGGCGAGGCGGAAGCTTTGGTCAAGCCCCTCCCGCAGCGGCTACTCTGCGGCGATCTGGATGGCGTGGCGTTCCTGCTCTTCCATGTGCGCGGCGCATTCCGGCAACAGGCGTCGAATCTCATCGATCAGCCAGCGCCCCGCCTTACCCGGCGGTCGGCCACGCTGATAGACGACATGGATCGGGAACTCACGCACCGGGTTGCCCGGGATGTCGAGCACTTTGAGCTGACCCTCTTCGATCTGCCGGCGGACGAGGTGGGTCGGCATGTTGCACCAGCCGAAGCCGGCAAGCAGAAACGCAAGCCGCGTCGTCAGATCGGCGAACCGCCAGGTGCGCCGGCTGAGGATGCCGCCAGCGAGGCCGTTGGTGATCGGCGTCCGGTCGGTGAGTACGAGCTGAACCTCCCCCTCCAGCCTGTCTCGCGACAAGGGACCGGCTACTGCCGCGAGGGGATGACCCGCGGCGACTACCGGCACCGTGGGGATCGGCATCAAGAATTCCGCTTCCATCTCGTCCGTTGAACCCGGAATCGGCACATAGAGCCCGAGCCGGGCGACGCCGTCGCGGAGCCGCTGCTCGGCACCGCCAAGCCCCTCGGTAAAGAGCGTCACCGGCAGGCACGGGAATGCCTCGCTAAGCCCTTTGAGACTGCGGGTGAGGACATCGATCGGAATGATCGCATCCACGGCCAGGGTCAATTCAGGCTCGATGTCGTTGGCAATACCTTCCGCTCGCGCCTTCAGCGTCTCCATGCCGCTGATGAGGCGCCGCGCGTCGGCGAGGATGACGCGGCCCGCATCGTTGAGCTTCGGCACCTTGCCATCGCGCTCGAAGAGGCTGGTACCGAGCGCCGTCTCGAGAGCCTGGATCGACTGGCTGATCGCCGACTGGACCCGACCGAGTTTCCGGGCCGCCGCGGAAAAGCTCCCGCTCTCGGCCACTGCCGAAAGGATACGCAATTGGTCGAGGGTTACGGGATCAAGCATGTTCCCACCTATCAGTCGGTATGATGGATAGACCCACAATTTAGCCGATTCAAACGATGCTTCAAGCGCCCCATGTTCACAGCGTCGTTACGTGGGCCCATAGACGGCCCGCCCAAATTGGGAAATCCCGCCATGAATCAGTTAGTACACATTCAATCTGTGCGCGAAGCGGCGCCTTTCGTGTACCGTCTTGATGGCGCCGCCCTCGATCGCCTCTTCCGGGACGCGCGTTCGCACAATGGTTGGCTCGACCGGCCAGTCCCACGCCATCTCATCGAGGAGGCGGTCGATCTGGCCAAGCTCGGTCCAACGGCGGTTAACGCTTCACCGCTTCGCCTTATTCTTGTCGAGACGGAGGCTGGGCGAGCTCGCCTGAAGCCGGCACTCTCGCCCGGCAATGTCGACAAGACCATGGCAGCGCCCCTGACCGCCATCGTCGCCCACGACCCTGCGTTCTTCGACCATCTGCCGCGCCTCTTCCCGCATGCCGACGTGCGCGGCATGTTCGCGGGAAATCCGCAACTCGCCGAGGGAACCGCCTCTTACAACGCGACGCTCCAGGCGGGCTACTTCATCATGGCCCTTCGTGCCGTGGGGCTCGACGCCGGTCCGATGGGCGGCTTCGACAAGGCAAAGGTCGACGCCGAGTTCTTCACCGACACAAGCTTTCGCTCCAGCCTCCTCATCAACATCGGCTACGGCGACCACACAAAGCTTTTCCCGCGCAGCCCGCGGCTGGCCTTCGACGAGATCGCCCAATTCGCCTGAGATCTGAGTCGGACGTGAAATCCAGCGGAAGGCGCCGGCATGGGGCCGGCGTTCCCCGCTATCCCCAGATATCCCAGACCCGCCAGATCGTGGCTTCTCAATCGACCCGATCTCGACGATCCTCATCCTTACCGCAAGGGCCAATCGAGTCCGGCAAGGGCAAGCAGGGCGCTGAGATTGGTTCTGAAGCGGACCGCGCCAGCGGCTCCGGCGAAAGCCGGGATGAGCTGGGTGCCCCGCGAGAACCGCCTCGCAGTTGTCATCGCGCAGCAATGCGGGATGGGCGAACGGAGAGCGGGACCGGCGGAAGGTCGCGAGACCGGAAGTCGGTGGTGGTGGAAGGCGCCTTCAGTAATGAGGGTAAGCGGCCATCATCATCAGGTTCGGATTCGGGAAGACAGCGCGCCTTCGGGCTGTGCGGTGGTCCCGGCAACCGATCTGACAGGGAGGCGTCGTTGGGGGAACCCGAACGGCGCCTTTCTGTCGTTTGCGATTTGCTCTAGCCGACAAAGGCGAGGAAGGGCATCCCGTTCAACGCTTGCCACAGAGTGAAGGCTGTCAGCGTAGTCAGAGCGACTGCTGCCAACCACACTGGCCATGTCGCGCGCGGATCGCGCCGCGCCAGAAACCATCCCGCGATCGGCAGAAACTGCATGGCGTGGAGCCCGAAGAAATGGGCGACACGAAGATCTCCGCCGCTGCGCGTCCAGCCGAATACGGGAAAGGCGCCCGCGTCGGTATGAGGCGCCGACACCCAATGGCCGCCGTTGCGAGCGATCACGACACCGGCGCCGACACCCAGGACGAAGCTGAGAGCAAGGCCGAGCACGATGGCGAGCCGATAGGCCGGCGCGAGGTCGCTGCGACCATTGCGCGCGATCGCCACCGCCATCGCCGCGGAAAGCGACGAGATCGTGAGAGCGCCAAGCCCCATAAGCGGAAACAGAGCGGCCTCGAGCGGCGTCGACTCGTTGAAGTGCGAGGCTACGCCCCTTCCCGCCTGAACGATCATGTAGGCCATCTCCAGGCTCGCGGCGCCGAGGGCTGCATAGGCGAAAGCCTTGAGCACCCGGCCGCTTCGGCGTTCCACAGCCAAGGCGTCCCAGAACCATGCGATCGTTCCGAAAAAGAGCGCCAGCGAGATCTCGAATTTGAGAATCTTCGTCCAGACATCGATGCCATAGAGCTGGCGCGCGTCGATCAGATAGGCCGCCAGAGTCGGCGCCATCAGCGCCAACAAGACGACCGCGAACCCCCAGAGCATCGGCTGCCGCCGTTGCCCCTCGCGGTGAAACGCGGCGAGTGCGTCCGGCGGGTTGCGCCAGGGAGCGGAACCATGCGTCGCGATGAGAGACATGACGGTCAGGCCTCCAGAACCAGGCTCGGCGCGCGAGCCTGGCGAATAATCACGAAAATCAGAAAGCCGATCGGGCCAAGGAGGAAAGTCAGTATGAGCACGGGTACGAGGACCAGGTGCGGAATGCCCTCCGCACGCGCTGTCCGCGCCTGCCAGGCGCCGACGAACAGATCGAAGGCGAGGTAGTGCAGCCAGCCGGCGAGGAGCAGCCCGTCGCTGGCGAAGAGCAGCTTGACCTCCGCAAGGCTGGAGAACCCGCCGTCAGCCTCCGCGAAGTAGGCGCCGATCAGGCCAGCATAAGCGATCGCCAGCAGCATAGGGACGATCAGCGACGCAATCGTGTTGACAAAAGCCCGGCCGGGCAACAGGACGAGCCCGATCCAGCCGATCAGCGCCAGGATATTGGCTGCGGAGAACGCTGTCTCGTACATCACTCCCTCCCGAGCTTGTCTTGACAGTGACAAGATCACCCCTACCCGATATTTTGACGCTGTCAAGATAGTCTTGACGACGTCAAGTTCAGCGCCTATCCAAGCGTTGGAAGCGTTGGCTCGGCCAGTCGGAATAGTCGGCGGGTGAAGGACAAAAGAAATTCAGGCGCCGCGAAGGCCGCAACACGCGTGCGGGCGCCAGAGAATGCCTACCATCATGGCGACCTGCGCGCGGCGCTGATTGCTGCGGCCGATGAGGAGCTTTCCGAGAACGGTCTGAACGGCTTCACGCTGCGCGGCTGCGCCCGCCGTGCCGGCGTGTCACATGCGGCGCCCGCCCATCATTTCAAGGACATCACGGCGCTGCTGGCAGAGGTTGCGGCCAACGGCTTCGAGCGTCTCGCTGAGATCACCGAGCGCTTCGGGAGCAATGCGCCGTTGGGCACGATCGAGCAGCTCGCCGAGACGGCTCGCGGCTATCTGACCTTTGCCTCCGAGTACCCGCATCATTTCCGTCTGATCTTCAATGGGGAGCGTTACGACCGAACCAATCCGCGCCTGCAGGCGGCGGGCGCCGCAGCGTTTCGTGTTCCGGTCGAGGCAATCGGCAGCTATCGCGGCTCAGCCGACCCGATGTCCGATCCAGACCTCATCCCGCAGGTCGTCGGTCTGTGGTCGATCGTCCACGGCTTCTCGGACTTGATGCTTTTGGGGCAGCTCACCAGCCGGCCAGGCGTCACCCGGCGCACGCTGATCGACGAAATGATGCCGAAGATGATCCGGCAATTCTTCGAGAATGGCGTGCGGAAGCAAAAGCCGGCTTCGCGGCCGCGTTCGGTCGCCAGGCCCCGGCGCAATTGAAAACGCCGCCGGCAAGACCGGCGGCGCAAACTTCATAAGCCGCATGAGCGCCCTTTCGGGCGCTCGGCGCAAGGCTTCAGGCGAGGTGGATGGCAACCGCCTTGGGGCCCTTGCCCTGACGATCCGGCTCGGTCTCGAAGGTGACCTTCTGACCATCGTTCAGATGGGAGATGCCGGATTGCTCCAGGGCACTCACGTGAACGAAGACGTCTTTCGACGCACCGTCCGGAGTGATAAAGCCGAAGCCTTTGGAGCTGTTGAAGAATTTCACTGTGCCAGTCTGGCGAGCCATGGGGAGTCCTTTTCCCGGGTTAGCGTAGTACGGACGCGACATGCGACCGCTGTCGTCGGCTTTGGCTTCGGGGAAAGGAAGTCAGTCGTCTTATCGAGACGGCCTGGGCCGAAGCCCCTGCCCGCGAAGGTTGAAGCCCACGCGTCATTTTCCAGTCTCCGGGGAACAAAGTGCCCGAACCCACCAGATATGGCCGGTAGGGCACTGATTGGCAAGAGAAATTGATTCCGCGGCGCGGCTTGACAAATTTAGAATTGTGTCAAGTCGTCGCACCCCCAACGGTCTTTTCGATCGAGGCAACGAGCTCCGGCTCCAACTGAAGTCGGGCGGCCAGCATTGCCAGATAGCCACGCTCGGAGGGTGCGTCCGGCGGTGCCGCCATCAGCGAGATAGTATAGATTTCGGTGGCTGCTTCCTTGGTAACAGCCGCCCGCACGATCCTTTCGATATCGACGGGCCCATCGATCTCGCCCCTGACGAAGGCGATTTCTTGCGGACTGAGGCCGCTCTTGGCCAACCGCTCCTCGATGCGGCGCCGCTCGTCGGCATCGATGGCCCCATCCGCTTTGGCAGCGGCGATCATTGCAACGATCAGCGTCTCGGCGAAGACACCCCCGGCCCGGCCAGCACTGTCGGGGGCAAAAGCCGAGTCGGCCGGTGGCAGGACGATGGGCCCATCTCCGACGGGTGCTGCAGGTCCCGCGGATCCGACCTTCCGTGCCTGCCAGTCGCGATACGCTTTCCAGGCAAGTCCGCCGACAATGGCGGCGCCGCCGAGGCCCCGGACGTTGCGCGCAAGACCGCCGAGAAGGAGCCCGGCAATGCCCCCGACCAGCAGCGGATTCTCCCGCGCAACGGTCTTCATCTGCTCCACGGTCTGCGGCGGAACACCGGCTTTGCCGGCAAGGTCGCCGCCGGTGCCGAGCAACTGGTCGAAAATCTTGTTGGTGTCGATCATGGCTTGTGGGCTCCTCGGCTGATCACGCGCAGGTAGGCAAGCCGCCGACGCGATTCAAGGACGCGCGGTACGCAGGGCCGCGGCCTGCCGCGCGAGTTCCGTCACTTCGTCCCAGTTGCCCGCAGCCAGCGCCCCGGTCGGCGCCACCCACGAGCCCCCGACACAGATCACATTCGGCAAGGCGAGGTAACTCGCCACATTGTTGAGCCCGATGCCGCCGGTCGGACAGAAGCGGATGCCCGGCAGAGGCGCGGCGAGCGCCTTGAGGTAGGCCACACCGCCCGCCGGTTCCGCTGGAAAGAACTTGAGGACGAGGAGGCCGCGCTCCGCCAGCGCCATCGCCTCGCCCGCTGTCGCCGCCCCGGGGAGAAACGGCACCGGTGTTTCGGCGGCCGCATCAAGGAGGCCCTCGGTTGCGCCGGGGCTCACGAGAAACTTCGCGCCGGCTCGCGTCGCATCGTGCAATTGCCCAGGCGTCAGCACCGTGCCGGCGCCGACCATCGCGCCTTCCACCTCGCCGGCGATGGCGCGGATGCAGTCGAGGCCTGCCGCGGTGCGCAGCGTCACTTCCAGCGCCGTCAGCCCGCCTGCGACCAGCGCCCGCGCCAGGGGGACGGCCATCGCCCGATCCTCGACGGTGAGCACCGGCACGACGGGCGCCGCCGACAGGATGGCAATGAGATCGTCTTCTCGCATGGGCCGCCCCTCGCATGGCACGCGGCGGCAATCCTGCAACGCCGGGTCCGCCTTGTCGATGGAGCCGATTGCCCCTATAGATTTTCGACGATTTGCCTGTCGCCCGAACGGGATTCTGAAGGGGGTTTCATGCCATCCAATTCGTCGCCGCGCGCACTTGCGCCCACCTTGTGGCCGGCCGAGGCCAACAGCGCCGCGCGTCAGGTTTTGCTTGTTCTTGCCGGCACCCTGCTGATCGCTATTGCCGCCAAGATAAAGGTGCCCTTCTACCCGGTGCCGATGACGCTCCAGACCCTCGCCATCCTGCTTATTGCCGCAACCTACGGCATGCGCCTTGGCACGCTGACCGTCCTCGCCTACCTGCTCGAGGGACTCCTCGGCCTGCCGGTCTTCGCCAACACGCCGCCGGGCATCGCGGGCCCCGCCTATTTCCTCGGCACCACAGGCGGCTTCCTGGTTGGTTTCGTCATCCTCGCCTTTGTCGTCGGCTGGGCCACCGACCGCGGCTGGGATCGGTCCATCGTCAAGCTTTTTGCCGCGATGGTCGTCGGTGAAGTTGTCATGATGGCCCTCGGCTTCGGCTGGCTCGCGTGGTTTGCGAGCCTGTCGAGCGGCGCCACGGGCCTCGGCTCGGCCAAGGCATGGGCAGGTGGAATAACGCCCTTCATCCTTGGCGACGTACTGAAGATCGTGCTTGCCGCGCTGGCGGTCCCCGCCGCCTGGTCATTGGTTGACAACAGCGACGCCTAGGCATCCCGACGGCGCGATCGGTGGCGAGGCTCAGGCCTTCGCCACCTTCGGAGCTATATCCTTGGCAACAGCGGTGCCTGCGGCAGACCTCAGCCCGCCGACCGTATGCCGCGTCGGGGCGCCCTCACCGCCAGCGGCAGATCATCGAACAGTGCGGGAATTTTGGAGGTTCGCGCCTTCTCGATCGAAAGCAGCCGCGCTTTCGTCGTGATCCCGCCACGGGCCGAGAAGCCGCCGATCTTGCCGTCGGCGCCCAACACCCGGTGACACGGCACGATGATGGCGAACGGATTATTCCCGAGCGCCTTGCCGACCGCCCGAGCAGCGCCCGGCTCGCCGATGCGCCGCGCGATCTCGCCGTAGGTGATGGTCTCGCCGGCCGGCACGCTACGCGCCACAGCGTAAACCCGCCGATCGAACGCCGGCACATGGCGGAGGTCGAGCTGCACGAAACCGAGTTCTGTCGCCGCGCCCGAGGTCAGCGCCACGATCGCCGCAATCGCCTGCTCGACCGCCTCGGAGGGAATCGCTTCCGTCGCCTCCGGGAATCGCCGGAGCAGGCGCGCACGCGTCGCATTCTCGCTGGCCTCAGGGAGATGAAGGGCGAACACACCCCCATCGCCCCACGCAATTGCGCAGGATCCGATCGGTGTTTCAAACACACAGAAGTGCGTATCCGACATTGGCGAATGATACATGTCTCGAACCCGTCTTGTCGTTGCACCAGCCGATGCCAACCCACTGCGCGCGACGATCCGGTTTGATCCGTCCGATGCATTTGCTACCAAAGTCGCGATGGAAAGCAGCCCGAAAAGGTCGTCACGCACAATCGCCATCCGGTACAGCTCCTGGTGACAGCGCTGATGGGCTTGATTCTTCTCCTGATGGGCTTGGTTCTCTCACGCCTTCGCTTGCTCTTCTGTCTCTGTTTGCTGCTCCTGCCGGTCGCGGCGCCCGCCGCCGATGCGGATTCCGATCTCGGCCGGCTGGAGGCGCTTGCCCTGCCAAAGAAAGAGGGCGCGTTCAAACTCCACTATTCCCCCTCGGCGCAAGCCGAAGCGGAGGTTTACGCCGCGACGCTGGAGCGGGCTTTCGCCTGGTATCGCGCGCGGATCGAGTGGCCGCGCCCGATTGTCATGGCCGTCCTCAACTCCGCCGACTGGGCAAAGGTGTCGCAACGCATCCCCTACCCTTCC
>JBDTLN010000038.1:0-9916 GCA_039934795.1 Bauldia sp.
CCATGATACACGCCGGTACGTCCGCCGGCCCACTGTCCGTTCGGCGCTTGCGCGCCCCACACGACCCGGGCGTTGCCGTTCCATTGATTGGTATGGATCACGGCGCCGGCGCGGCCGCCATTGGGACCGTACCAGGGGCCATAGACCCAAGTGTCGGCGCGAGCCGACGCCGGTACCGCCAGTGCAAGGGCCGCCAGAAGGCTCCCGGCCGCAATCAAACGTGTCGCAATCATCGTCGAATTTCCTTTCGTATGAGGGTTGAAGAAAGAACGGCGGCCGCGGAGATCATGGGGGGCCTGTCGCGACCGCCGCCTTCGAGCGAGCGGACGGGCCCGCTCTATTCCGGCGCGATCAGCTTACGCAGATCGCCGGAAGCCGCTTCGAACTCCGACATCGAGATTTTGCCGTCACCGTTGGCGTCGGCCGCGGCGAACATCCTGGATTCACCGCCGACGAAATCGGTCCGCGCCAGCCCGTCCGGCCGGGTGATACCGAGGCGCTCAGCAACCTTCTCCTGGCCGGCGGCGAGTGCCGCCGGCCCGACCTTGACGATCGCCGCGATGCGATCGGCGACCCGCTCGCGGGTAGCATCGGCGACGGCTTTTGCCTCGTCGGCGGTCAGCCGTCCGTCGTGATTGAGGTCGATCGCATCGAAGATGATCGCGCGCAGCGCATCGCCTTCCTTCCGGTCGATCGTCCCGTCGCCGTTGCGGTCGACGAGCCAGAACAGGACTGCGGCGCGCGCCGGGGTCGGCGCTGCCGTTTCGGCCCGTGCCGGGAGGGTCGCGAGGATGCCCGCTGCAAACATGGCGCCGAGGACAAGGGTTTTGGAGGTCATCGTGGAGTTCCCGTTTGCGGAGCGGCGCCGCCTATCGACGCCGATACTCCTCACACGAACGGGAAGGCCGACCCCTACGGCCGCGGGAACAAGAAAATCAGTTTGCCGGCGCGTGCGCCGCCAAGGCGTGAGACTGGCGGTCTTCGTCGGACTCGATGCTGCTTCGCTTGAGGATACGGCCGAGGTCGGGAAATATCTCGGGTTCGCGCCAGGTGCCACCGAGTTCGAAGGGGAGGGCCGTTCCCGTGTCTCCCGCCGTTGCGCTGCGGATGGTCAGTGTGCCGAGGCCGCTGACGGCCGGGCTGAACAGCGAGGCTTGCGCCGACAGGTCTACGCGGAAATCGGTGCCCTCTGCGCTGAGGTCGCTGGTGGTAATCGCGCCGTCAGCGATGGTCAGCGTGGCTGCGCCGCTGGAGAATCCCGTGGAACCGCTGGCTGCGGGAGCGCTAGCCGCGCGCTCGTCGAGGATGGCGGCGATGCGTGCCATGTCGAGGCCGGCGAGACTGCCGCCGACAAGGCCGAGCTTGACCGTGCCGGAAAGCGTGTGGGCGACCTCGTTCCAGCTCCGGCCGCTGCCTTCGACAGCAAGGGTAGCGTCCCCGGTACCGTCAAGCGCGGTGACACCGGCGAACTCGCTCAGCGCGAGGCCGGCGGGGACGGCCGACATCTTCGCCTCAATGTCTCCGACGAAGCGGTCGCCGCGCATCTCGGCTGAAAACTTGGCCGCGAGCGAGCCGCTGTAGAGCTGGGCGCCGCCAATCTCGACCGCCAGCCTGCCGTCCTTGACCGAGGCGGCGGCCGCGACGTTGCCAATTCGCGCCGAACCGAGGAGCACCTGCTCGGTCGAGACCCGCAAGTCGAGATCAACGGCGGCGAGCAGCGGCATCCGGATCGGCTCGGCTGTCCCCGGCGCGGCGTTGAGTTCGGCACGGAACGCTTCCAGATACGGCGACAGGTCGAGTTGGCCGAGCGCCAGCGTGCCCTGGATGGCCGGTCGCGGACCGTCGAGATTTGCCGAGACCGTGCCCTCCGCGACGTTGCCGTCGAGCTCGAGTTTGGCCTCGGTGACGGCGATCGACGACTGGTTCCAGTTGAGCTTGCCTTCGATGGCGGCGGCGCCGAGCGTCGAGCCTGGCTCGGTCGGGGCTCCCAGCCAGTTGACGAGCCGGCGCAGCGACGGCGTCGAGAGGTTGACCGGCCCGTCGAACTGCACGCCGGCGAGACGGCTGACATTGCCAGTGAAGGAGGCGCGGATTGGCGTCGAGGCGATGGCGATGCGGGCCGGCGAGAGTTTGCCTTCGTTAAGCCCGGTCGGGTCTGCGAGAGAGCCGTTGAACTCGACCGTCTCGCCGCGCCAGGTGAATTCCCCGCTGCCGACGATGGGCTCTTCGGCGCTCGGCCAGCCGAGTTTCAACTCGATCGCGCTTATCGTCTCGTGGCGGTCTGCCGCGTCGTCGTCCCAGGTGACGGTACCGTTGAATATCTTGATCTGGTTAAGCTTTAGACGGGCCGGGGGGCCTGGCCGCCGGCGCTCGCGGGAAACCTGGCGCAGTTCCCAGTTGCTCGACGTGGCGTCGGTCTTCCGCAAGTGTATCCGCGGGCGCGACAGCCGGAATTCGGCGACCTCGACACGACCGAGGAGGAGAGGGACGAGGCGAAGACTGCCCGAGAGAGTGTCCATTGCAATGAACGTCTCGGCGCCGCTCGGATCGCCGATCGTCAGGTTCGGAATCTGCATGCGAAGGTAGGGGAACAGGCGGATGCGCGGATCGCCGACAAAGGTGACCCTGCGGCCGGTCCAGTCGGCGAGCTGGTCGGCGATGCGCTGCTTGACGGGCGCCGACGACATGGCGAGCGGCACGATCAGCGTCAGCCCGCCGGCAACGACGAGCACAATCAACACGACAATCAGCAGTCGTTTCATACCGGCCGCGACTCTCAACGGTTTCGCGTGCCCCCGCCCATGTTCGGGATAGGAAGAACCGGCGCGCGTGGCAAGGCTTTTCGTCCGGACGGCAAGGTGACACCGCGGCCTGCCTTGGCTATGACCCCTTGGCAAAAGCGGGCCGCCACCCGCCAGAGGGATTTCACCGTGACCACGACCTCAGACCAGCCGCTTTGGCGGCCGTCGCCGCAATCGCTGGCGAGCCACCCGCTGACCCGCTTCACGGCCATGGCCAGCGAGCGCCTCGGGCGCAGCTTCGCCGACTACGCCGCCCTCCACGCCTGGTCGATTGACGACCCAGGGGCATTCTGGGACCTCGTCTGGGATTTTGGCGCCGTTATCGGCGACAAGGGCGAGCGCCGCCTGATCGACGCCGGCAAGATGCCTGGCGCGAAGTTCTTTCCGGACGCGACCCTGAACTTCGCTGAGAATCTGTTGCGGCGGGACGACGCGAGCGACGCACTCGTCTTTTGGGGTGAGGACCGGGTCAAGCGCCGCATGTCGTGGCGCGAACTCTCCGACCTTGTCTCGCGGCTGCAGCAGGCGTTTCGCGATCTCGGCGTCGGCGAGGGCGACCGCGTGGCCGCGATCCTGCCGAACATGCCCGAAACGATCGCCGCGGTCCTCGCCACCGCTTCGCTCGGCGCGGTGTGGTCCTCGGCCTCTCCCGATTTTGGTCCGCGCGGCGCCCTCGACCGCTTCGGCCAGATCGAGCCAAAACTCCTCATCGCCTGCGACGGCTACTACTACGCCGGCAAGACCATCTCGATCGACGACAAGCTGAAGGAGATCGTGCCGGCCCTGCCGACCGCAGCCCATGTGCTGATCGTCTCCTATATCGGGACGGCGGAGGCGGTCGCCGGCAGTCTGCCGCGCGCCACGACTCTCGACGCAGCGATCGCCCCCTATGCGGCGGCGCCGGTCAGGTTCACGCGGATGCCGTTCAATGCGCCGCTCTACATTCTTTTTTCCTCCGGCACGACCGGCATGCCGAAGTGCATCGTCCATTCGGCCGGCGGCGCCTTGCTCAAGCATATCGAGGAGCATGCGCTGCAGAATGGCCTGCGCGCCGGCGACCGCGCCTTCTACTTCACCACCTGCGGCTGGATGATGTGGAACTGGCTGGTGTCGGGGCTGGCCCTCGGAGAAACGCTGCTTCTCTACGACGGTTCGCCCTTCCATCCATCCGGCAACATCCTCTTCGACTATGCCGATGCCGAGCGCATGACGATGTTCGGCACGTCCGCCAAATTCATCGACGCCCTGCGCAAGTCGGGTCTGAGGCCGATCGATACCCACGACCTGTCGACGCTTCGCAGCCTGACGTCGACGGGCTCGCCGCTGGCGCCGGAAGCGTTCGAATTCGTCTACGACGCAATCCGCCGCGACATTGCACTGGTGTCTATCTCAGGTGGCACCGACATCGTCGGCTGCTTCGTCGGCGGCGTCCCGACCGAACCGGTCTGGCGCGGCGAAATCCAGGGACCACATCTCGGCATGGCGGTGGATGTCTTCGACGAGAACGGGCGGTCGCTGCCGGCCGGGAAGGGCGAACTCGTCTGCACGCAGCCGTTCCCGTCGATGCCCGTCGGGTTCTGGAACGATGCCGACGGCAGCCGCTATCGTTCGGCGTATTTCCAGCGTTTTCCCGGCATCTGGTGCCATGGCGACTTCGCCGAATGGACGGAGCATGGCGGCATCATCATCCTCGGCCGCTCCGACGCCACCCTCAATCCGGGGGGCGTGCGCATCGGCACGGCGGAAATCTACGCGCAGGTCGAACGCATCCCGGAGGTGGCCGAAGCCCTGGCCATCGGCCAGGACTGGGACAACGACGTCCGTATCGTGCTCTTCCTCCGCCTCCAGCCCGGCGTCGTGCTGGACGATGCGCTCGTTGCGCGCGTCAAGGCCGGCATCCGCAACGGAGCGAGTCCGCGCCATGTGCCGGCGAAAGTCATCGCGGTCGCCGATATCCCGCGGACGAAGTCGGGCAAGATTGTCGAACTCGCCGTCCGCGACATCGTCCACGGACGACCGGTCAAGAACCGGGAGGCTCTCGCCAACCCTGAGGCGCTCGAACTGTTTGGCGATCTGGCGGCACTGCGCACCTGACAGACCCGCGTTGTGTATAGGTTTAGAATATTAAGGATAATGAATTGTTGTCTTTAACTATAAAATAGCCGAAATTATTACAAACAACGATTAACTAGAAAACGACGCGATTTACTTAACTACAATCAATCAATTTTAATTACTTCTCATTTGATCTAATTTGACTCCCGGTCAGTAAGTCCTGCGGGGAGTAGCCGCAATGTCTGTCATCTCAAAATTTCGTTCCGATCGACGCGGCAACATCGCGATCATCTTCGCTCTGGCGCTGATGCCGCTCTGCGCCGGTGTCGGCGCCGCGGTTGATTACAGCCGCGCGACCGCTTTCCGCACGGATTTGATGGACGCCCTCGATGCCGGCGTCCTCGCCGTCGGCAGCCAGTCGACGATGAAGGACGACGACGCCTACAAGATCATCGACGCCTGGATGACGGCACACCTCGGCGACCAGTACGGCTGGCACCTCGACTCGGTGACCCAGGACGACGGCGGCGCCATCACGGCCATGGCCAGCGCCAAGGTCGAGACGACGCTGTCGCGGGTGCTCGGCATCGATGAGATTCCGATCGGTGTGACCAGTCAGGCGGTGCGCTCCACCGGCAAGGTCGAACTGGCGCTGGTTCTCGACAATACCGGCTCGATGAAGGGCACCAAGATCAGCAAGCTGAAGACCGCCGCCGCCGATCTCGTCGATGCGCTCGCCAAGGCAGCCAAGGATCCGAAGGACCTGAAGATCTCCCTCGTGCCGTTCTCCCAGACGGTCAACGTCGGCAGCACCTATGCCGGCGAGAAATGGATCGACGCCGCCGGTAACTCGGCGACGGCCAGGAGCCTCTTCCTCGGCCAGACGGTCAATCGTTTCGACCTCTTCAAGAAGGTCGGCGCGACCTGGGGTGGCTGCGTCGAAAGTCGCACGTCCGCCTATGAGGCGACCGACACCACCCCGGACACGAAGAAGCCGGACACGCTCTACGTCCCGTATTTCGCTCCGGATGAGCCGGGGACCAAGGGTGAGAAGACCTACAACAACAGCTACCTCAAGGACTCGAAGGTGTCGGCGGTCAAAACGGCGTTGACGGGCCTCGGCCTCACTGACAGCCTGTCGTTGCCCGACTTCCGCCTCCTCCAGGGCGACATAGCGAAATACTCCGGGTCGCCCCAGACCGGAGCCACCAACGCGCTCGGCTACCAGTACGGCCCGAATTCCGGCTGTGAAATTGCGCCGCTGCAGCGCCTGTCCACCGACACGGCTACGGTCAAGACCGCCATCGGCAAGATGATCGCCAACGGCAACACCGACATTCCGATGGGCCTCGCGTGGGGCTGGAACACCCTGTCGCCGGACGGTCCGTTCAAGGACGGCTCCGCCTACCACAATGACGAGTGGCAGAAGTATGCCGTGCTGATGACCGACGGCAACAATGAGAACGAGGTCGGCAACGCCGAGGATGACTCCTATAATTCCGGCGTCGGCTACGTCTGGCAGGGTCGCATGGGCATCACCGCCGGCGACAAGGCGGCGCGCACCAAGGCCCGTGACAAGACCCTCGAGGCGATGTGCCAGGCGATGAAGGAGGACGGCATCGTCATCTTCACGGTGCGCGTCGAGGTCAAGACCGGCTCAAGCTCGGTCCTTTCGAACTGCGCTTCCGACGACAAGAAATTCTATGACGTGCAGAACGTCGCTGACCTGAATGCCGCCTTCAAGGACATCGGCGAGACCATCCAGGCTCTGCGCCTGGCGGAGTAGAGTTCCCATTGCCGCAAACGGAATGGGCCGCTCGGGAGAGCGGCCCTTTCGATTCAAGGACGTGGAAGGGTTGACGAAACCGCCGCCCCCGTCTCAATAGCCCATCGATCTTGAAGCGCAGGGGGATGGGCATATGAGCGAGGCGGGCGGTGAAGTCGCCATCATTACCGGTGGCACGCGCGGCATCGGCGCGGCGATCGCGGCAAATCTGGCCGGGAGGGGCACACGTCTCGTCCTCAACGGCCGCGAGCGCGACGCCGAAGTCGAGGCGACCATCGCTGGCCTTAAGGGCAAGGCAGAGTTCGAGGTCCATTTCGGCGACGCTTCCGATCCCGCCACTTCCGCGGCGCTGGTGGCGCTTGCCCGCGACCGTTTCGGGCGCGTCGACTATCTCGTGCCCGCCGCCGGCGGTCCCGCCTTCGGCACCATCCTCGACCACAGCACCGAATCCTGGGAAGCCGCCTTCCGCATTCACATCCATGCCATTTTCCATCTCTTCCGCGCTGCGCACCCGCTGCTGAAGGTCCGCGGCGGGGCGATGCTGATGATCGGCTCGGTGGCCGGCGTTCGCGGCGTTCCGGGCGCCGCCGTCTACGCCACGGTCAAGGGCGCGCTGCCAAACATGGCGCGAGCCCTCGCCCGCGATCACGCCCAGGAGAACATCCGCGTCAACGTCATCGAGCCCGGCATCATCCGCACCCGCTTCCACGCCAAGATGACGCCGGAGGCCGAGCGCAACAATCTCGACAACCGCGTGCCGCTGAAACGCTTCGGCACGCCGGAGCAGGTCGCCACGGCGTCGGTCGAACTCCTCACCAATCCCTACATCACCGGTGAAACCCTGGTGATCGACGGCGGCCTGTCGATGCGGGTTGTTTGAAGGCCATTTCGCCGCCTTTGCGGCGTCGTGACTTCGTGATCTTGTGAACCCGCCGGCCCTCGAAGAAGCGTCGGCAGGGAGGCCCCGTTGTATCTCACGAACGACGGCAAGAAGATCTTCGTCATCGACGGCCATGTCCACCTGTGGGACGCCCGGCCGGAGAACCGGCTCAATCGCTACGGCTTCACCTTCATCGAGACCTTCTGGAACGCCCATAACGGCCTCAGCCCGCCGGATGAACTGAGAAGCTGGGAGTGGATGCAGTACCAGGGGCCCGAACAGGCGATGAAGGATCTGTTCGAAGACGGCAACTGCGACATGGCGATCGTGCTGCCGACCTATCTTCGCGAATTCTACGTCAATGGATTCAACACCACCGAGCAGAACGCCGCGCTGAAAGAAGCGGCGCCGGAAAAGGTCATCCTCTGCGGCCGCTTCGACCCGCGCGAGGGAGAGGCCGGCCTCGACCAACTCGAGGCCGATCACGCGCGCTGGAAGTTCCGCAGCGTCAAGCTGTACACCGCCGAATGGCGGGGCGAGTCGAAGGGCTATTCGCTCAAGGACGATTTCGTCGGCGCCTATCTCGAAAAGTGCCGGGCCCTCGGCATCGACATCGTCCACGTCCACAAGGGCCCGACCATCCACCCCCTCAATGCCGACGCGTTCGACGTGCGCGATGTCGATCATGTCGCAACGGCTTTCCCGGACCTGAAATTCGTCGTCGATCACTGCGGCCTGCCGCGCATCGACGATTTCTGCTGGATCGCCAGCCAGGAGCCGAACGTCTATGGCGGTCTTGCCATCGTCAACAGCTTCATCCACGCCCGGCCGCGCTACTTCGCCTCGATGCTCGCCGACCTGCTCTTTTTCGTCGGCCAGGACCGCCTGATCTTCGGCTCCGACTACGCTATCTACACGCCGGGGTGGCTCGTTGATCGATTTATGCGTTTCGAATTCGACGACGAGACTGCCAAGGAGGCCGGCACCGAGCTGACGCTCGACATCAAGGCCAAGATCGTCGGCCTCAACGCGGCCCGGCTCTACGGCATCCAGGTGCCCGCCGGCTGCCACGTCGCTCCGCCGGTGGAACGTGTCCGCGTCTCCTGACCGTGCCTCGGAAGTGCGGCGGGCGCTGGCCCCGGTCACCGACCCGGAACTCGACCAGTCGGTGGTCGATCTCGACTTCATCCAGCGCATCGAAATCGCCGGCGGCGCGGTGGCGATCGATTTCCGCCTGCCGACGTTCTGGTGTTCGGCGAACTTTGCCTGGATCATGGCCGAGGACATGCGCGAGGCGGTCTCGGCCCTCGACTGGGTCACGGATGTTTCCGTGCGCCTGGTCGATCATTTCGCGGCCGGCAAGATCAACGCCGGCATTGCCGCGTTCAGTCAGTTCGGCACAGAATTCGCCAGCGAGACCGATAGAAGCCTTATCGGCCTCCGCGAGACCTTTCGGCGGAAGGCCTTCCTCGGCCGCATGTCGGCCGTCATCGAGGCGCTGAAGCGGGCGGGGTGGACCGGCGAGGGGATTCTCGCGCTGACGATCGGCGAGTTGATCGGGTTGGCGGCGGAGAGCGACCTCGCCGGCGTCATCGACCGCTTCCTCGATCTTCGCCAAACCTACGGAGGCGCCGCCGGCCGAACCGACACCGCCTTCCGAACCCCCGAAGGCGAAGCAATCGAAGCGTCTGCCTTCCCGACTTTCCTCCGCGATATCCGAATGAGCCGGCGCGGCGCCGAAGCTAATGGTGAAATGTGCCTGATGCTGCTGAGGGCGAGATCAGGCGTTGCGCCTCAAGAGGCGGGCGCCCTGGCGACGCGTTGCGCGAGCACGATGGCGACGCCGCCGAGCGTTGCGACGGAAGCGATCACCAGCCGGAACGTGACTGCCTCCGATATCAGCGCAACGCCGCCAAACGCCGCGATGACTGGCACGGATAGCTGAACCGTCGCGGCGCGGGCGGCGGTCAGACCGGGAAGCGCCGCGTACCAGATGACATAGCCGCATCCCGATGCGATTGCCCCGGAGGCGATCGCGAGGACGATGCCGTGCGGCGTGGCACTGTAGCCATGGACGCTGAGCAGGCTGACGATGATGGCGAGCGGCACCGAGTAAAGGAAATTGCTGGCGGTGGCGGCGAGCGGATCGGCAACCCCTCGGCCGAGCAGCGTGTAAAACCCCCAGGAGACGCCCGCGATCACCATCAACAATGCGGCAAACGGATTGGGCGCGGTCACGCCCGGCAGGACCAGATAGATCAGTCCGACAAAGGCCAAGCCAAGGCCCAGCCATGACATCGTACCGAAACGCTCGCCGCCGCGGAGTGCAGCGATGAACATCGTGAGCTGCACCGTGCCGAAGAGAATGAGCGCGCCGGTGCCGGCGCTCAGCGA